>CAVELH010000001.1:0-4695 GCA_963616385.1 bacterium
CTGCTGCACATACTGACTTTCCTATGCTTAAGCTTAAGTCTAATCCGGAGATAACCAAAAAGGGTTATGTCCAGATAAATGTAGAGCCATATGGCGGGCTTATAACCCAGACATGGTTTGACCGCCCACTAGGACTTGCCGGAAAGGTTGTACTTAAGGGCAAGGATGCATTTACACCTTATGTGAGATTGTTTGATTCCGAAAAACCAATATGCATAATTCCTAATCTCGCACCTCACCTAAAAAGAGACAGCAAGGTTCAGGATGTAGATGTACAAAAGGAGCTTATCCCTATTCTCGCCACACTTGAATCAGTATCAGGACTTTCAGAGGGTGAGCGTGTAACCGAAGGCTTTATACTTCATTATCTTGCCGATAAGCTTGGCATATCAGACACAGATATACTCGACTATGACTTATATCTATACATTGATGCAAAGCCTTCATGTATGGGACTAAACGACGAATTTATAACAGGTGCAAGAATTGATAACATTTCCTCCGTATCTGCAATAATAGAGGCACTTAGCTCTGATAACATCAAAAACTGCATTGCAATAGGTGCATTTTTCGATAATGAGGAAATCGGAAGCCGCTCAAAGCAGGGTGCGGATTCTCTGTTGCTTCGCGATATAGTATCAAGAATTGTGCCAGATAAAAAGCTTCTCAATAACGCATTTAATATGTCAGTTGATGTTGCACACGCTACTCATCCTAACTATGTGGAAAAAAGTGATATTACAAATGATATAATACTCGGAAATGGTGTTGTGTTAAAATCAAGTGCCGCACAGAAATATGTCACCGACAGCGAAGCCGGAGCTGTTGTAGCTGCACTTTCAAGGGAAAAGGATATCAAAATCCAGAGACAGGTCAACCGTTCAGGTATGCCCGGAGGACAAACTCTCGGTCCTATTATGGCCGCATATCTTCCTATCAAATCTGTCGATATAGGAATACCTATGCTTGCCATGCATTCAGCCTGCGAGCTGGCACATAGTTCTGATTACACCGAGCTTGTGCGCCTGCTCACAGCATATTATGAATACTAAATATTACTAATAAAGCAAAAAGAAATCTTATTTTAATATTCCTCCACAAGACGTTTCAGCCAGTCACTTAACATGGTGTCATTGGAGTTGAATATTATTTCCTTGGTGCGATATGGATTATCTGTTATTATGCTGTCAACATCAAGCAGCAGCAGATTCTTTATGTCCGCCTCACTATTTACAGTCCATGCATATATTTCTTTACCGCTCTTATGGATATCTCTTACCATATTGGCGGTAATGAACGTATGCTTTATACTAAATATATCTACATCTTCCATATCTGCAAAGCTTCCAACAGCCATATTCATAATATACACGGTAGTTATATCTGGATTAATCGCCTTTACTTCCTTGATTGCATCATAGTCTGCCGATGCAACCACACACTGGTCAAGCATATCGTATTCAGTCAAAAGGTCAACTATACCCTGTGTATAGTTGGTGTCTGTCTTTGCCGGTTTAAGCTCTATATTAAGGAACACATCATTATCCTTTGCAAATATCAATACCTCCTCTAAAGTAGGTATCTTCTCTCCCTCATATTCCTCAGAAAACTTGATACCGGCGTCAAGCCCCTCTATATACTCATAATCCACTTCTCCTACCTTGTGATTTACACCTATGGTTCTCTTAAGGTTTTCATCATGCATTATAATGTATCTTCCGTCACTGGTCTGTCTTACATCCAATTCTATTATATCAGCCTGATTTTCAACAGCTAACTCAAATGCAGCCATTGTATTCTCAGGTGCATGCTTGGAGTCGCCTCTGTGCGCTGTAACCTGTGCTCTGGTAGGATACATGATATTGATATTGACACGGTTATTTAAGCTGAGATATATATACGTTCCATTCAGTACAAGACCAGCTATAACCATAGCGATAGTTATTCTTCTGTTTCTTCTCTTCTGCTGCTCAACTGTAAGCAGCTTGCCTCTTCTCCTTTTAGCCTCCTCATACTCAGCTCCGGGAATGTCACTCTCAATATCATAAAACTTACCACACAAATACGAATATATAAGTGGTGTCGATATAACAGAGAACATAAGATATAAGGCAACAAAGAATACCTCTATAAGTATTGACAGCACAAAATTAAGCTTTTTGTACGAGATAATCTTCTTAAGTATACCTGCAACTATAGTTGTCAGCGTACCTTCAAAGAGGAACAATACAACAGTAAGGCATATATTAAATACAATCAGACCAAGAAAAATAGTAAATGCTTTGCCTTTTATTGTTTTCTTGCTCATCACGACAGAATCTTTATAGTTAAGTCTGTATAAAGTATAGTAATTAAGTGCAAATATTCGTCTCAGCGAAATTATACAGAGAGTCAGATAAAGCAGTATTGCAATAAGCATGAGCACGCGATGTCTCTCCAAAAATAATACGGCAAAATCCGGCATTTTTATGCTTACAACTGAACCGGTAATCATAACAGTATAGGTAAATGGAAGGATGAAAAGAACATATACACCCATACCAATATTTTTAGGATTTATAATTCTAAGAGCATTAAAAAATCCTTTAAACAGTAAAATAAGAGGATGCGTCTTTTCTTTTCTATGTGACGCATCCATAGCATATATAAGTGCAGATATATTAATCAGAATGTATATTGATACAACCAGCAATACACATACCAAAAGCAAATAGGTTGATGGTGCATGAAGATATTTACCAAGTGTCCTCGCTGATATATACCCTATGCCGGCAAGCTTTATGGAATAGTTTAATATAGCATATAAAACTGGTACAAGGACAGCAGCAGAAAGGAGCTTGTAAATAATTTCAAACAAAATTATAGAGCCAAGATTATATCTAAGTAATCTGAAATTATTTCTTATTCCTTTCATAGTACTACCTCCTGTAGCATTACAATATCATCATAGCATCTCCAAATGAGAAAAATCTGTATTCTTCCTCAACCGCTATCTTATATGCCTGAAGTATCTTTTCTCTATCATAGAGTGCAGATACAAGCATAAGGAGTGTTGATTCTGGGAGATGAAAATTCGTTATAAGTCTGTCCACAACCTTGAATTTATATCCCGGATATATGAATATATCTGTCCATCCACTCTTCGGTGTTATATATCCATTATTATCCGCAACAGTCTCCAAGGTTCTTGTGCTTGTCGTTCCAACAGAAATAACCTTGCCGCCATTCTTCTTTGTCTCATTTATTATATTAGCAGCAGTCTCATCAATGACGTAAAATTCGCTGTGCATGTGATGGTCTAATATATTATCCACCTTCACCGGACGGAATGTTCCAAGTCCAACGTGAAGTGTAACTCTTGCTATCTTAACACCCATATCGGAAACCTTCTGCAAGAGCTCCTCAGTGAAATGCAAGCCTGCTGTAGGTGCTGCGGCAGAGCCGCTGTGTGTTGCATAGACTGTCTGATATCTGTCCTTATCCTCAAGTCTGTGTGTTATATAAGGAGGAAGCGGCATCTGTCCAAGCTCATCTAAAACCTCCTCAAATATTCCATCATAGGTAAACTTAATTAATCTGTTACCCTCATCTACTATATCTATAACCTCACCGACAAGTTTTCCATCACCAAATGATATCTTCGCTCCAACTCTTGCTTTTTTACCCGGCTTTACCAAGGTCTCCCACACTCTGTCATCATGTCTTTTCAGGAGAAGAACCTCTATTGAAGCTCCAGTCTCCTCCTTGACACCTATTAATCGTGCAGGAATTACCTTTGTGTCATTTATTACAAGGCAATCTCCCGCATTAATATAATCCACAATATCGCTGAAATGTCTGTGGCTTATCTCTCCCGTTTCACGATTTAACACCATGAGGCGGGAATCACTTCTCTTCTTTAATGGATCCTGAGCTATAAGACGCTCCGGAAGGTCATAATAAAAATCACTTAACTTCATTTCCTCACTCATAACTCTACGCTCTTATCTCTATTCCAATCTTCTTAAGCTCTTCAAGAATCTTATCTACAGCAGGATTAACATCTGCATCTGACAGGGTTCTGGTCTTATCCCTGAATACAAGTGAGTACGCTACTGACTTCTTACCCGGTGCAACCTGCTCACCCTCGTATACATCAAACAGCTTGCAAGACTCTAATATCTTACCACCGTTCTTCTTGATTATCCTCTCGATATGACCTACAAATATATGCTTGTCAACAACAAGACTTAAATCTCTTGTTATGGCAGGGAACTTAGCTATTCCCTCATACTTTCTGTCGAAGTTAGAGAGCATGGTTACAACATCCATATTAAGTACTGCAACATATACATCAGTCTTTATAGCATAGTTATCTGCTGCCTCCGGATGAAGCTGTCCCATATATCCTATGTTAAGCTTACCCTTCATAATATTAGCCTGTCTGCCAGGATGAAGGAATGGATGCTCTGTTGTAGGCTCATAGCTTACCTCCTTACTAAATCCAAGGTTATCTGTAAGCTCCTCGATAACACCCTTCAAATTGAAGAAGTCTCCCTCTCCATACATACCAAGTGTGAGCTTCATCTGCTCCTCAGGAAGCTCTGTCAAAGGCAAAGCCTTAGGTATATATACATTTGCAAGCTCATACAGTCTAGCATTTTTATTTCTTCTGTTATAGTTTGTAGAAAGAGATGTAAGTATTCCATTCAAAGG
>CAVELH010000001.1:4705-17471 GCA_963616385.1 bacterium
CTCAAATGAGTAACACATACCGCCAGAGAACCCATTTCCCTCTACAATAGTTCTTGCAACATCATTTATTCTCTCTGCGTAGCTCTTCTTGCCGGCAGTTGACTCGCCATGTGGAAGGGTTACAGGAATATTGTCATATCCGTAGAAACGTGCTACCTCCTCAGCCAAATCTGCCATGCAGTTGAGGTCCTGTCTGAATGTAGGTATTGTGAGTGTATTTGAAGCCTCATCATATGAAAGCTCAAGCTTCTTAAATATAGTGAGCATATCCTCTGATGATATATCTGTTCCAAGAAGCTTATTCATCTTATCTGGCTCGAAAGGAAGAACCTTCTCGTGTACAGGGTTAGGATATATATCAACCACTCCGTCAACAACCTTACCACAGCCAAGCTCCTCGATAAGCTGACAAGCTCTGTTTATTGCCTCAAGTGCAAGGTTAGGATCAAGTCCCTTAACAAACTTTGCAGCCGCATCAGTTGCAAGACCGATTCTCTTAGATGAAAGTCTTATGTTAGTTCCATCAAAGCATGCAGCCTCAAATAAAAGAGTTTTTATGTCATCAGTAACCATAGAATTCTCACCACCCATGATACCGGCAATTCCTATCTCCTTATCGCCGTCACATATCATTAAGACATCCTTATCCATGGCTCTCTCCTGACCATCAAGAGTAACAAATTTATCTCCATCCTTGGCACGACGAACTATTATCTTATGACCTGCTATAGTATCAAGGTCATATGCGTGCATAGGCTGTCCATATTCCTCCATTACATAGTTTGTGATATCTACCAAGTTGTTGATTGAACGTATTCCCTGTGATGCAAGTCTCTCTCTCATCCACTTAGGTGATGGTCCAATCTTAAGGTCTGTAACAACTCTTGCTGTATATCTAGGACATAAATCTGTATCCTGTACCTCTACAGATATATAGTCATTAACATCTCCGCCTGAACCCTTTACAGTAACAACAGGTGGTATAAACTTCTTGTCAAAGGTTGCAGCAGCCTCTCTTGCCATACCGAGCATAGAAAAACAATCTACTCTGTTTGAAGTAATCTCATACTCAACAACAGAATCATTTAAGCCAAGTGCTGCAACTGCGTCATCACCAGGCTTAACACCTGAATCCTCAGGGAATATATATATACCATACTCTGGTGCTTCCGGATATAAATCTCTTGATGAGCCAAGCTCCTCAATGCTGCACATCATACCATTTGACTCTATTCCTCTGAGCTTACCCTTCTTAATCTTAATTCCATCCTCAGGAAGAGCCTCTCCGTTATGTCCACCGGCTACCTTACCGCCATCAAGAACTGTAGGAACAAGGTCGCCCTCCTTAACATTAGGTGCTCCTGTAACTATCTGAATTGTCTCAGAACCAATGTTTACCTGACATATGATAAGCTTATCGGCATCTGGGTGCTTCTCTATCTTCTCAATCTTACCAACAACTATCTTCTCTAAGTTCTTATCCTTCTTCTCATAGCCCTCTACATGTGAGCCTGACAGTGTCATGCTGTCAACGAAATCATTTATATCAACGTCCAAATCCGGAACATATGCTTTTAACCATGATATAGGTGTATTCATTATATTACCTCAACTTTCTATACAAATATTAAATACGCTGCCTTGTCATTAGAACTGATTTAAGAATCTTGTATCATTCTCATATAAGAGTCTCATATCATCTATCTCATACTTAAGAAGTGTAATTCTCTCAAGACCTATACCAAAAGCAAAGCCTGAGTATACGTTAGGATCGATACCGCACATCTCAAATACATGTGGGTGAACCATACCACAGCCAAGTATCTCTATCCAACCGCTGCCCTTACATACACGGCAGCCCTTACCGCCACACTTAAAGCATGTTATGTCAACCTCTGCTGAAGGCTCCGTAAATGGGAAATGGTGTGGTCTGAACTTAGTCTTTGTCTTTTCTCCGAAGAACTCCTTTGCGAACTGGTCAAGAGTTCCCTTCAAGTCTGCCATAGTTATTCCCTTGTCAACAACAAGTCCCTCAACCTGATGGAATGAAGGTGAATGTGTTGCATCAACCTCATCTGAACGGAAAACTCGTCCCGGTGAAAGGATTCTTATTGGGAGCTTTCCCTGCTCCATTATTCTTGCCTGAACAGGAGATGTCTGTGTTCTTAACAGTATGTCCTTATTAATATAGAATGTGTCCTGCTCGTCCTTTGCAGGGTGATTGGCAGGAATATTCAGAAGCTCAAAGTTATACTTATCGTACTCAATCTCCGGTCCTGATACAACCTCATAACCCATACCGATAAATACTCTCTCCAAATCCTCAAGTGCTATCTGGTTTGGATGTCTGTGTCCATCTATCTTCTTCACGCCAGGGAGAGTAACATCTATTGTCTCTCTCTTCATCTTCTCAGCCCTTGCGGCAGAATTTAACGCCTTAAGCTTTTCCTCAAGCTTAGCCTCGATATTTTGTCTTGCCTCATTAACCATCTGTCCGACCTTAGGTCTGTCCTCTGGTGCAACATCCTTCATGCTCTTAAGAACCTGAGTAAGCTCACCCTTCTTACCAAGGATAGAAACCTTGATATCGTTCAGCATACCCGCATCTTTTGCCTCTGCGATTTTAGCTAACGCATCCTCTCTAATGCCCTGTAACTTTTCTTTCATAGTTGTTATAGTCCTCCATTTATATATTTCACTTAACAAAAAACAACGGAAGAGAGTTCCTTTCCCATAAGGGACGAAACTCTCTTCCGCGGTACCACCCTGTTTCAGTCATCTAAAGACAACTGCACTCTATATGTGTAACGTACATAAACGATATGTCCTACTTATAATGGGCAACCACCCACATGATTGTTCAAACATATGACTCCGGTGTGAAAATGAGCTCATGTACTTAACCTGTGTCCGGTTCTCAGCCTGTGACCGCACATCTCTGTAAGGTGATAACATAGCCTTGTTGCACCATCAATGCCATTATTATATTCAGCTAGAAATTATTCTAGCACAAGAATTGAATATGTCAAGGGGTTTTAGTCTGCTTTGTCCTTAACTGATGAGTCATTCACCCCACGAATATATCTTACAACATCATCTATAAGGGCTTCACTCGTGAAATCCACCTCATAGAACATCTTCTCCGGATTAGACATGGTAAGCCTGTATACCGTCTCCTTCTTCCTTCCGCTGTGCTCCTTCTCAACAAGGTTTTTAGACAGATACTTGATATAATCAAGCCTTATTACATCTGTCTTAGTAAGGTAGCTTACAACCATATAATCTTCGGTGATATATATATTATTCTTCTTATAAACAAGCTTTTTCTTAAGCTGAAGATTAAGCTCCTCTATAATAGAGCCAGGCTCCCCATAAGCTGCAAGCTGTCTGGTCTGTCCATGCATAAGCGGATTTATCCACACAAGAATTGTATAGGCAAATATAAGCACACACACAACTATCGGTGCATAGAAAAACACATAAACCATAGTGATTAATGCATACGGATAATCCGGTTCACTTATAAGATATCCTGAGCTGTACTCAAATATCTTCTTATTATCTAATCCCGTACCCTCAGCTAACCTGCTTAGAATATGCTCAGTTGATACATAGTCCTTCACAATCTTACCCTTAACAGTTATGCTGTCTATACGCATTGCAGGATTCTTAGTCTTAATCAGGAAAAATATCATATCATTATCATTCATCATGTAATAATATGCTCCCTCTATTTTTCCATCAATGTAATAATTAAATCCTGTATAATACAAATTCTCGGCTGTGTATTTGATGTTAGTTGTATCTGCCGCCTCAAGCTCGGCTAATTTTTCAGTCAAATTTTCTACTTTATTTAAATCATGGCATTTCACCTGACTCATAACCGGATATCTGGAAAACACAAAAATGAGTATCAAAAATACAACAATCGCCGGAATCGTGATAGCGACTGTATTCTTAAGTAATAGATTTTGAAATATCTTATTTCTCATACCATAGAATTCCCCATTATTAATAGAAATATCTTAACATTTATAATACTTCAAATCAAGTAACACATTTTAATAACACGAATAATATATACCATAAGAATTTTAATCGGGGGCAAACCTATGAGCGATTTATCAGCAACTCAGTGCGGCTGCGGTTGTGGAAACAACTGGGGATTTGGCGGCAGTAACAACTGCTCATGTATATGGATTATCTTAATATTATTATGCTGCGGCGGTTGTGGAAACAATGGTAGTTTCTTCGGAAACGATGGTGGCGGATGTGACTGGATTTGGATTATCTTAATCCTCTTATTCTGCTGTAACGGCAACGGAAACAGTTGCGGTTGTGGCTGCTAATTCTTTCTTACCATATATGGTGGACTGTTGCCCCTGGCAGCAGTCCTTTTTTAGTAACATATCTAATTAATATGTTACATATATTATGATAGGAGAATAAACATATATTATTGATAATTACAGCTTATTATCAGTGATAAAGAAAAGGCGGATACTATGAACGGGAACATGCAATTTCATCCCCTCGACAATTTAATAGGGAACCAATCTTATTCATTTCTAGAGGCTATGGTTCCGTTCGTGGAATATCCATACAAGAAACCTTTAGTGCTGTTCATCAAGTATCAGGAGCTAATGTCAATATTCCGCGCCTTAGATGACATATCCTACGTTGACTCCTGCGGTTTCAACTGTCATCCCTCCTGCATGGAGGACATGATAAATGATATGTGCCATTTTCTGCCCGGCAATTTTGCAAGCTCAATCAAACAGATGCAGCAAATGATGCAGATGATGGAATTCATGAACATGGCATCTGCGACAAGCGATAATTCTAATACTTATGGCAGCGACAATAATACATTTAATCATATGCATGACAGTAATGCTTCTGACACTTCACAGTCAAGTCTGTATGACAGTGTCATATCCATATTAAATGAGGCGGACAGTCAGAACCAATATCAATAATCCAATCAATATCAGCGAGGTGTAAAATGAACTTTAATAGCAATCCAAAGTTAAGAAACGTAGACCCTGTAAAATTAAAAATCATCATGGAAATCAAAGAAAAAAGCAGGACAAAATCCTTAGATGAATTGCTTCCGGAAATAATGCGGATTAACAAAGAATTAAACAGAAGAAATATGAACTTTACCAAAGAAGAAACAGAGCTTCTCATGGATGCTATTGAGGAATCCCTCACTCCTGACGAGCGCAAAAAATTTAACCTTATAAAGGAATTTATGAATTAAAAAATATCCCTTATCCGATATAAATGTTATGCATCTATCGAATAAGGGATATTATATGCTATTATCTACATACCTTGTACCGTTCCATATATCACCGCAGCCATCAACAGCATATTCATCACATATGCAATCGCTGATATACACCTGAATTTACTCGCCATGCCAATAATCGCAGCCGCAAGTCCAGCCGCCATAATAATACCTGACATATAAATATGATTCATATACAGAATAACACCTACAATGCTTAAAAGCAGGCTCATTACAGCAAGCATTCTTCTCATGCGAACCGGTATCTTCTCTACCTTATCAGGCATTGGCGGAAGCAGCTTACATTTTATATTTGCTGGAATCGGCTTACCCGCAGCTATATATTCATCACCTTGTTTCATTATTTCCTCATAAGTAGAGCTTTCACTTATTTTAACAAGCTCTCTGAACAATAAACTAAGTGACAACTCATAGATGGCATAATTAAGCCACGTTACCTTATCGCACAAAAAGGTAAATGGTCTGGGGTATGATTTCATGTAATACGATATCGTAAGTATATCGCCATCAATACTGTATGTGAAGTAACGTAAACCATTCAAGCGTTTTGTGTAAATCAGTTCCCCTTCACGTTTTTTAGGTTTATATAAATTATCAACTGCAAATTGGTCAATAATATCCTGCACCTTATCAGCGTTATCTTTTACAACGAACTGATGCTTAAACACTTCGCCTTCCATTGTTACCTCCTATATCTGTTAATTGTCTACTTAGCTACTATATTGACAATCTTACCAGGAACATAAATCTCTTTTATGATGTTGCCTGTAAGTCTGTCACCAAGTGCCTCCTTCGCCTTGGCAAGAACAGTATCCTTGTCATCATTAACAGAAATATTAACAGTAACCTTTGTCTTACCATTTATCTGTACGGCAATCTCCTTCTCATCGTCAGCCATAGCTTCTTCTGAATAAGTTGGCCAAGCATGATGGAATACCGAATCCTTCTCACCAAGCTGCTCCCACAATTCCTCACCTATATGAGGAGCAA
Organism: bacterium; assembly: GCA_963616385.1. Classification (GTDB taxonomy): domain Bacteria; phylum Bacillota; class Clostridia; order Lachnospirales; family Lachnospiraceae; genus Coprococcus_C. The sequence continues at coordinate 11,010 of CAVELH010000001.1, forward strand.
ATGGTGCAATCAGAAGTACTAATGTCTTAAGTGTCTCTATATCTACACCAGTTGTCTTAGTAAGCTCAATGAACTTATTATTGTATTCCATGAAGCCTGATATTACCGTATTAAGATTAAACTGCTCTAATCTCTGTGTAATGTCGAATACCATCTTATGACGTAACTTGACAAGCTCCTTCGTCTCTGTCGAACGTTTGTCTTTGTTAGTCATTACCATATTATACAACCTATTGACGAATCTGTAAATACCCTCTATTCCACTATCGTCCCAAATTGAGTCAAGTTCTGGTGGTCCGATAAACAATTCGTACATTCTAAGGGTATCACAGCCATAATCTCTTACTATATCATCAGGTGACACAATATTACCAAGTGACTTACTCATCTTAGTTGCCGCACCTGTGACCTTATCACGTCCACAGACCATACCCTGATTAAATAACTTCTTGAATGGCTCATCAAAATCTACAACACCTATATCATGTAAGAACTTAGTGTAAAATCTTGAGTAGAGAAGATGAAGTACTGCATGCTCTACGCCACCTATATACATATCTACAGGTAAATACTTATCTGCCTTCTCGCGGCTTACAAGCTCGTCCTTATTCTTATTATCTATATATCTGAGGAAATACCATGATGAACCTGCCCACTGTGGCATAGTATTGGTTTCTCTCTTAGCCGGCTTTCCACAGCATGGACATGTTGTATTAACCCAGTCTGTGATATCAGCAAGTGGAGACTCTCCTGTACCTGTTGGCTGATAGCTCTCTACATCTGGTAAAAGTAATGGTAACTCTTCTTCTGGAACAGGTACTGCGCCACAATCCGGACAATGTATAATCGGAATTGGCTCACCCCAATATCTCTGTCTTGAGAATACCCAGTCACGGAGCTTGTAATTAACTGTTTTCTTACCGAAGCCCTTCTCCTCAATAATCATAGGAGCTTCCTTCTTAAGTACAGATGACTCCATACCGTTCCACTCACCAGAGTTAATCATTGTACCTGATGCCTCTGTGTAAGCCTCAGTCATATTCTCTATCTCCTTGCCGTCCTTAGCGATAACCTGAATTATTGGCAAGTCAAACTTCTTAGCAAATTCAAAATCTCTGTCATCATGTGCAGGAACACACATGATAGCTCCTGTACCATAATCTGCAAGTACATAATCTGATAACCAGATAGGAACCTTCTTACCATTCAAAGGATTAATTGCATAGCTTCCTGTAAATACACCTGTCTTATCCTTATCCTGCATTCTGTCTACATTTGACTTCATGGAAGCATCGTAGATATACTTGTCTACAGCTTCCTTTGTCTCAGGTGTAGCAAGTCCGGCAGCAAGTGCATGCTCAGGTGCAAGAACCATAAATGTTGCACCATGTAAAGTATCAGGTCTTGTTGTATATACAGTTATCTCTTCGTCTCTACCATCAACCTTGAAATTAACCTCAGCACCATAAGATTTACCTATCCACTCACTCTGCATCTTCTTAACCTTCTCAGGCCAGTCAAGCTTATCAAGGTCAGCGAGCAGTCGCTCAGCATATGCTGTAATCTTAAGCATCCACTGACGAAGATTCTTCTTAGTTACATCAGCGCCACATCTCTCACACTTACCATTTACAACCTCTTCGTTGGCAAGTCCTGTCTTACATGAAGGACACCAGTTGATTGGCATCTGCTTCTCATAAGCAAGACCCTTCTTAAACATCTGAACGAATATCCACTGTGTCCACTTATAAAACTCAGGATCAGTTGTATTTACCTCCATATCCCAGTCGTATATAGCAGCTATCTGATTTATCTGTCTCTTAATGTTGGCTATGTTAGAGGCAGTAGAAATACTTGGGTGTACTCCATTCTTAATTGCATAATTCTCTGCTGGAAGTCCGAACGCATCCCATCCCATAGGATGAATCACGTAATGTCCCTGCATGAGCTTATATCTGCTCCATACATCCGATATAACATATCCTCTCCAGTGACCTACATGAAGTCCATTTCCTGATGGATATGGAAACATATCAAGGCAGTAATACTTTGGTTTCTTACCGTCATTCACATTGATAGGATTCTCCTCCCATTTTTTTCGCCATTTGCCTTCAATCAGCTTATGATTGTATCCGCTAGCCATTCTTTTATCCTCCAATTTTACATTTTAAACAAATCTATTCAAATCATTATTATAAGTATATCCTATTTTGTCAAGTTTTTCTTCAATCAAAGACCTGTCAACTCCAAACTGTGACGCAAATTCATCCAATGTAATCTTGTCATCACGAAGTCTTGTGTTTACAAATGAGAGAAGCATCATCGTGTCCTTAGGAAGATTATCTAATGCCATCCTATAACACCTCGCCTGTTATAAGCCAAGGTGAAGGCTCTGTTACAAATATACTGTTCTTATCTGTCTTAGAAACTGTTATCTGCATAACCTCCATATTGCTTATGTTATACTTGTTAAAGAGATCCTTTACACCCGATAGTATATCAAGCTCAAGTGTATATATTACAAACTGCATCTTAGGATTCTTCTTAAGAAGTCTTGCTATATCCTCCTCAAGATGCTTATTGGCCACTATAAATGACAGTCTTGGAGTTGGTATACTGTCCATTGACTCCTGCTCAAGGTCAGGTATAATCTTAACATTATGTACACCAAACTGCTTTACATTGTCCTCCATTGTCTCTTTGGCACCCTTGTCATTCTCAACACAGATAATAGTTCCGTCACCAGCCACAAATGCAGCCTCGATAGCGATACTTTCCGCATCAACAAGACATATTGTATCCTGTGAATCTACACCAAGCAGGCTCATTATAACCGCTCTTATCTCATTGCCTACATACTTGATAGGTCCTTTAGAGAACATATCATTCTTCATACCTATACGATATGACTCTCTTGTTTTCTCGTTCAGTATAAATATTACTGTAGGTCCTGTTATCTTTCTGTTTATGACCTCTTTTATCTTTACCTTCTTGACCTGACCTTCCTCGTCAAGCCCAACACCATACCACATATCGTATTCGCCAAAGCCTGCCTCCCAGAATTCATAAAACAAATCCTCATGGAGCTCATCAGCAAAAATGAGAACACGCTTATTTGTCTCAATAAACGGGATTACATTCTTCATCCTGCCACAGATATCAAGAAGCTTAATCTTCTCTGGATTAACCCCCATCTCATCGGCAAAATATCCCATCCAACTTAAAATTTGATTAGTAGAATAACTTCCTTTTGCCATATTCCTTCCTCCTTAAATGGTAGTCACTATTTTGTTATTTATTGTCATCTACACCAGAAGCATCCGCCTTCTCTTCGGTACTCTCATTGGTATTCTCTTCATTCTGTATAGATTTTTTACTGTGTATTTTACTCTTTAAGAATTCCTTTCTCTTCTTCTGTCTTATACTCCTTCTCTTCTCGTGCTTATCTCTGTATAAAGGCTCTCCCGACTCCTCATCAAAGCCCTTCAGCCTGAAATAATCCTCAGTTTTTGACGAAAGATTTTTCTTTCTGAGTCCATCTCTAAGCTGTACAGCACAGAACGCATAAAGGCATGCAAATACAGGCACACCGAGTATCATTCCGGCTACACCGAACAAATCTCCACCAACAAGAATTGCAACTAACACCCATACTCCAGACAAGCCTGTTGCATCTCCAAGGATAAGTGGTCCAAGGATATTTCCATCAAACTGCTGCAATATTATAATCCATATTACAAATACTACGAACATAACCGGATCGTCCATCAACGCAAGAAGTGCACCCGGCACTGCGCCGATAAATGGTCCAAAGAACGGAATTACATTCGTTACTCCAACTATAACACTTATAAGAACTGCATATTCCATACCCACAATGGATGTAAATATAAAACACATTATTCCTATTATTACTGAATCAATTATCTTACCATTGATGAAGCCGCCAAACACTGAGTTGGCATACGATGCGCCATGAAGTATCTTGTTGCCTGTCTTTTTAGAGAAAAGACAATATATCATCTTCTTTGTCTGCGCAAGAAGGACATCCTTGCTCATAAGAAGATAGATACACACGATAAGACCGATAAAGAAGTTAAGTATCGCCTTAACTCCTACCATAACTCCCGACGAAATCTTCAACGCAATAGTGTCAAGATTAGGCATTATTGTATTCTTGAATATACCAAATACATTGTTCTCCATGTAGTCAAGAACCTGTGTCAGCTTGTCCTCCATAAATGCATTCTTGGCAAACATCTTCTCAATCCAATCCTGTGCAGACTCTATATATCCAGGCATCTTATTAACCAAATCTGTAAGGCTCTCATATATTCTAGGTATAATAAGCCACAAAAAACCTGCTAAAACACCTACGAATAATACCATGGTAAGTATCATTGATAAAGTTTTTACCTTCTTGTAAGCAGTGTCATAATCGCACTTTTTCATCTTGTTAGCTAAAAGATATGATAATCCCCGTCTTATATAAATCATAATAGGATTAATTAAGAACGCTATTACAATACCTATAATAAATGGTGACAGTGCAGATATTATATTACCAAAATATCCAACTATATTCTTCCATTCCTTTATGACCTCATTAAATACCAGACATATACATACAGAAATGGTAAGCATAACACCTATGCGCACTATATTTTTATTTGACCGTTTATCCATATAACTCCTATCTCCTATCTCTGATTAATATAAACTATATAACTTTTACTGATTAGCTATAAGCTTCATAAACTCAATATCTGAAACTGCCTTTGAATAATACCAGCCCTGCATATAGTGACATCCTATATCTATAAGGTGGTCTCTCATCTCTTCTGTCTCAACACCCTCTGCAACTATGTATAGCTCAAGAGCATTTAACATTCCTATTGTATATTCCAATGTAATTCCTGCTTTATCGTTCTTAAATGAATCCCATATAATGTATTTATCAAGCTTAATTATCTTAAATGGCATATGATTTATATAATCTATGTTAGCATTACCTGAGCCATAATCGTCAAGAGAAAAACTTATACCATAATCAAGCAGCTTTTCTATATTCTCCCCAACTACAGATGATGCAGTCATTGTAGCAGTTTCGGTAATTTCTATATTAATCTGTTTAGGATTAACCTCAAACTTGTCCATAATAGCCCTTACTCTCTCAGCGAAATTATGCTGCATGAGCTGAACAGGGCTGATATTAACCTCTATGTACTCAACTGTAGAATCCGCAATCTTGAAATCATGTATGAACTTACATACCTTTGTAAGTATCATCTCACCCATCTCTATGATAAGACCATTCTTCTCTGCTATAGGAATAAAAATTTCAGGTGATATCCAGCCAAGCTCCTCATCATGCAGTCTCACAAGTGCCTCTGCTGAATTATATACTCCCTTACTGACAGAATATATAGGTTGGTAATAAACCTGTAGCTCATCCCTGTCCATAGCCTGTTTTACGGCCTTCTCAACTGCCTTGTCCTGCTTAATTCTGTCAAGATTAACATCGCTCGCCTTTGTAATCTTACCCTTACTTGTCTTTTTAGCTATAGACATTGAGTAATCAAGTACTTCAATCAGCTCACCATAATCAGATGCATCACGAGGACATTCTATACAACATACAGATGCAGACATCATAATACCTATCTGAGTTTCACTGTACCACGGATGCTTAAATCTTCCGTGAATTGTCTCCACTATCTCATCTGTAGTCTCAAGATTCTTATCAAGTATTACACAGAACTGGTCTGAGCCAAATCTGAATACTGTTTTATTAACCTTAAGGGATTCAAGAAAGCTTCCAATCTGAAACAAAAGATTATCTCCGTTATCAACACCATATGTCTTATTGATAAACTTAAAATCATCCATGGCAAGTGCAATTACCACGAACTTTTTACCTGAATTAAATAATGTATTTACATACTCACCCATAAACTTTCTATTAAACTGATTGGTTATTGAATCCATTACATTGCCCGGATTCTGCAAATAATAATAAAGTGTAAGACATATTGATGCCAGCATAAAATTCAGCAACGGCTGGTAATACTTAATCTGCAAAATACAGCCTATTATGCCACACACAATATTAAACATCAGTGCAGATGACCTGTAGAAGCTTAAGCTCTTGCCCTTCTTAAGTAAAAATATAAAGCTGATTACTACCAGAGCTGTATTGAAAATGTACCATACAAGGCACACTGAACTTACCTTATACTTTCCGTTTTCGTCAAAATAAAATGCACTTCTCGTAATACAGTTCACTATTGTTGCCAAAATATTAATGATAATTACTATATTGAAGCATCTGTTAATTATCTTTCTGTACCTGTTGCCCACATTGCCAAGCAACAATATGTAATATGCAAGTATCACGGCTACCATATTAAGTGCCAGATTCTGGCATGCCACAGCAAAATACAATGCATCCTCTCTGAACAT
>CAVELH010000001.1:17481-36530 GCA_963616385.1 bacterium
ACAAATGTGCGTAGCCGCAATCTCAGTTGCAGTTGCAACATAAACCATAGTAATCAATATTAAAAATACTCTATGCGATTTGAGTGGTATTCTCTTACCCGTCATATACCATATAATTATCAGCAATAGCAAAAATGCCGCTACATAATCATATGCCAAATTCCATCCTGCCATATTTTCTCCTTCTAATTCCCCATATCTATGTTAGCCTTATCTGAACCATACATTAAGGTCTACACTTCCATCAATTCCATCTATCTGTCCCTCATTCGTGTACTGCCATCCATTGTAAACATACGGAAAATCAGGCTGATTAGAATAATGGGCAACCCAGAATTTATATCCTCCAAGTCTTGTAAGGTCTAGCTTCTGTACGAACCAGTTACGGTTAGAATATATCATTGACGTATATCCCGCCGCATTTATGGTATCACAAAAGCCAATGATACTGTCTGTTCTTGATGTTATGTCCAAATCATTTGTTCTTGCATCCTCTGCCCATACCTCCTCGGTATCAATAGCAACAGGACATGTTATGTTGTAATCCTTTATTGCGTTAAGTACAAAATTAGCCTCCTCAACGCCCTCATCATAATTAAGTGCCTGTGAAAAGAAATACACGCCAATCTGTATGCCTGCCTCAGTAGCATTCGCTGCATGCTGTGTAAACATATCATCCACAACCATAGCACCAGAGCCATAACCTCTGTAGCCTACCCTGAGCATTGCAACATCTACACCGGCAGCCTTTAATGCCTGCCAGTCAATATATGGCTGATAGGCTGATACATCGACCGCAAGTGTACTCTGCCTGCTTCCGTCAGCTCCATGATAATACATTTTGCTGCTGTCATCTTCTATATAATACTGTGACACATCATAATCATTTCTCGGTACTTCACTTACAATCTTATAGAATTCGCACTCAGGCGGTGTACCTATAAGAACGTAGCTTGCTCTTGCAAAGCTCCAGAAATTGGCGTCTATCAGTGCGCCCTCATCACTGCTTGTCATATACCAGGCATGTGTTCCCGTATTTACAAACACGGGAGTTTGTCTGTGTATATTAACATTTATTCCTATAATTACTCCTATGGCAACTAACACTATTGCTGATGCCAACAAAGTAACCGCTTTCATCAATCTTGTATTTCTCATATATAATCACATACCAATCTTTATCTTAAGAAAAATTTATCGAATCAAATCCGTTTAATTATAGCATATCAGGAGTGCTTAAACAACTGCTTTTGCATTATTATAGAGCCTAAAATTACAAGCACAATACCAGTCACAAGAAGAATGATCGTGTCTATTGCAGCGAGCACCTCTTTGTCAAGTATAGGCAGTATCTTTGCCATTTTTTCAGGATAATACATAAATAATACTGATATTCCGTTGTTAATAAAATGCATTATCATGCCAGGGAATATACTCTTTGTCCAATGTGCAACCACGCATATCGCACCGCCAATAAGAGCTGTGGTAAAAAACTTGACAACGCTCATGTGGTACACGCCAAATATGGATGCAGAGATAACAACCGCCCAGACTGGTTTCAGCTTAGCCTCAAACGCAGAGAATATATACCCTCTGAACATCAGCTCCTCACATATTGCAGGTGCAAGTGCAACAACAAGCAGGGTTTTAATAAAGCTGTCTCCAAGCAGTGTAGTTGTATCTGCCTGAACACTCTCTGCACTCGACTTAAATATCATACTCGTAAAAGCTGTCAGTATAATTCCAAGAAGTATCACTCCAAATATTATTAATATACTTCCAGCAAGCTCCTTAAGTCTAAAACTCCTTATACGAAATGTATCCTTTATACTCTTCTTGGTGTATAAGGCTGCAAGCATCGGAAGCAAAAGTATTAATGCCTGAGTTCCAAGTATGCCATAACAGCCAAACGAAAGCTGCATCATGCTGCCAAGATATACTATCGCAACTGCCGCCACAGCAATTACAAGCCACGCATCCCCAAGTGTTGGCACTCCGCCCTTTCTCATGTTACTTCTTCTCTCAAATATCTGAACACCGGTAGAGCCATCGCCAAACAAAATGCTCTCACTGTTATATATCCTGCCAAGGAATGTAATTGCAAGTATTCCGTACACGACATTGCTCATAAGAACTATCGCAATTATTCCTATATTAATCTTAAATGCAAGCAAATCCCTGATAAGCAGACATATATTTGCAACAGGCACTAATGCCATATTTGCAGTCAGAGTTACATTAGGGATAAAGCCTATAAACGATGCAAACATAATAACAAGCATAAGGGGCGTAATATAATTATTAGCCTCCTTGTAACTCTTGGCAAATGCACATACGCACATCGTTATTGCACTCATAAAAATTGCAAATGCAAGAACACACAGTACACCAACTATAATTGCAGGAACGAACTTGGTCATATCTATACCACTTATGCTGTCTGACACTTTCTGCATCATATTATACATATAAGCCCCGACACCACACATGGATATAATATTAAGAATTGCCGATGCAACGCCTATAGTCGCAACGGTAAGAAATTTACTCATAATAAGCTCATGATTAGATACCGGAAGTGTCAGTATTGTCTCAAGAGTTCCTCTCTCCCTCTCACCGGCAGTTGTATCTATCGCAGGATACATAGTTCCAAGCATAAGGCTTACAATAAGCATAAAAGGAAGAATTGTTCCAAGAAGGCTTCCGGCAGACTCCTCATTGCTAGCCATGTCAACATAAGAGACCTGTACAGGGTTAAGCACCTCATCAGGATTAAGTCCTTCCTCCTTAAGCTTTTTCTCTATCAAATGCTTCTTCATCAGGTCAAGCGAATCACTAATTTTATTTACAGCATAGCTTGAATTAGTGACTGCTGAAACATAATATACCTTATAACTGTATACTCCGTTATCATCAACATACTCTATGTAAGCATCTATATCCTCATCGGCAAGAGCCTCCTTAGGATTATCTACATAGCTTATATCAAAATCCTCACCAAGATACTCAGACAGTTCACCATTATCATCAAAGGTTAAGGCTATATTATATGTCCGCTCGGACATACCTGTAGATATACTTGTCATAAGGGTAAGTCCCGCTATAAACACAAGAGGATATAAAACTAACGGTACAACAAGCATCATAAGAACTGTTTTCTTATCTCTGAGGACATCTAACATTTCTTTTTTGTAAAGGCTTTTTACAACTCTGCTATTCATCACCGAAGTCCTCCTCTCCTATAAGATTCATAAATACCTCACGGAGATTCCTTCCATCAGTATCATTCTGCAAAGCTTTCACTGTTCCGGTCTTAATTATTCTTCCGTTATTCATCATAATTATCCGGTCACACAAAATCTCTGCCTCTTCCATATAGTGAGTGGAATAGAGCACTGTTTTTCCTTTGGCTCTTTCATTCTTCATAAATTGTATAATGGAATTACTGCTCACGATATCAAGACCAAGTGTCGGCTCATCAAATATGTATATATCAGGATTATGAATAAGACATCTTGAGATGGATGCCCTCTGTGTCTGCCCTGTAGAAAGTTTTTCGATTCTATTATCTATAAAGGCGTCAAGCCCAAGCACATCTGATATGTAGTCTATTCTCTCTCGGATTTCAGATTTAGTCATGCCATATATGCTTCCCATAACCTCTAGCAGCTCTCTTATGCTTAACCTTCCATAAAGTCTTGTATTGCCGGACAAATATCCGATTCTTCTCTTTATCTCAAGCTTATCGGATATCTCGTTATCTCCATCCTTGTACAATACCTCACCGGAGGTCGGCTCCATCAGGTGACCGAGCATACGCAAAAGTGTCGTTTTGCCCGCTCCGTTAGGTCCGATTATTCCGACTATCTCGCCCTTATCTACGCTTAGCGAGATATCATCAACAGCACGAAAAGACACCTTTTTGTTGTGTTTCTCATTCTTCTCAAAGACCTTAATTAAGTGATTTGCTATAAGCATACTGACAGCTCCTTATAAATTACACCTTGACAACATACGCCTCGTTGCCAAGCTTTATATGAATAATCTTGTGGTTGTAAGTTATCTTGTTATACCATAGACCCATGTATGTTATCGGCTTAAGCTTCTTAAGCTTGCCAATATATTTGGTGACAGGCTCCTCAGCCATAACATGGTAGTCTGATCTCCACGCACCAAACATCTTCTGTGCATCATCAACCGAAAGTTTAAGCTTACGCTTCTTACCTATATGAGACCTTCTAATGTGATTGTCCCAGAATACTGCGCCACTTGTTGTTGCTGTAAATACAAGCTCAGAGCCAGGAAATTTGTTGAGCAATATCTCTACCAGGCTCTTCACCTGCTGCTTACTCATATATGAAAATGCATCCTGACACACAAACATAACACCATGATCTCTGACACAGTTTATATCCTCAACCCACGAAAAATCCATAAGGCTTCTTCCCACAGTCTTTTCTCTCTCCCGCTCACCATATAACGACCTTCTTACAGACATAATATTGTGAGTATCTACGTTATACCACTGTATTCTTCCGTTATCCATACTTGCAAATGTATTTTCAAGTCTGCATCCAATACAGATTATAGTACAATTAGGGTACTGAAGGATAAATTTTCTAATCTTACTCTCACACGCAACAGTGTTAGCCATAAGTATAAGATTCTTATATTCACTCATTCTGACAGTTACCTTGCTAAAATCAAACTTCTTATCCTTTATAAATTTGGCGCCCCACTCATCCTGTATAACCTCAGGATGCTTCTTCGCCCAATCGCATCTCATCTTTATCGGATATAATTCTCTTAGAGAATTCTTGTAATCACAATTAACAACATCCTTAAGATAGCCATAGGCATTGGCACTTTCATCGCTTTTTGAATAAATCATAAAGTTATGACATTCATTCTCAAACTCAAAAAATCTGACATTAACACCCTGTGCTTTAGCCTTGTTATAGAACTCTCTCGAATAACAATTAAGCATATCATCCACGCCAGAAAACAAAACCACGTCATCACACAAATCTGTGTAATCCTCGTAATAAGGGCTCGTATATTCAGTCTTTGCAGCATAATCCTTAACCCAGTATTCGTTAAGGAACTGCTTAACGCCCTCTGTAAAAAGGAGATTGCTCTCACGATGATTGGCAAGGCTCATTCTAAGCTCCATATCATAATCAAAAAATTCCGTATCAAGTGCAGGTGAGAGCATTACCAACTGGTCAGGCTTACGCAAGCCCTCCTTCCATGCAACAATGGCAAGTGAAAGAGCAAGTCCTGCTCCGTTCGAATCACCCATAAGCACAACCTTTTCCACATCGAAGCTCTTAGTTATATTGCCATACGCTCTCTGCAATACATCAAAGGTCTCACGGCAGCAATGCTCAGGTGCAACAGGATACATCGGAACAAAAAGGGCCGTGTTCGTGTCCTCCGATAATTTGGTAATAAAGCTCCACTGTTCATCATCAATATATTTGCACATACTGCCACCATACAGATATACGATATATGTTCCGTTAAATCCGCTCTTAGGAATCATTCTATAACATATACAGCCGCCTTCCTTTATCTCGTCAACATCAAAATTCTTATATATGTATGCCGGCAGCTTTACAGTTGTCTTTCTATGCAGCTTCTCTACATATTCCTTAAGCTCCTCACTATTCAATTTTATCAGCTTTGCATATTTGTTTTTTTTCATGTGATACTCCGCACTTTTATAGATATGTAGATTATATCAAAAATTTCCGATTATGGCAAAAGAAAAAAGGAGTTACTTACCGTAACTCCCTCCATTTTTAATGCAGTTGATGGGACTTGAACCCACACCCACGTAAGTGGACATGAACCTGAATCATGCGCGTATGCCAATTCCGCCACAACTGCTCATACCATAGCATGATATCATTTATCCCATTTAATGTCAATCACTAACTTCTCTCTACTCGGCGTCTCCTGAAGTAGCGTCTGTGCTGCTTGCATCCACACTGTCTGCATCTGTATCTGTAGCAACTGTAGGAACTCCATTGTCAAGAATAAAATCTACAACCTTCTCTGCCAATGTGTAATATGTTACATCCTCTTCTGTGTAATACTTGTCAAAATCAGCCTCACTTGTAAGTCCACTTGAAGTAAGCATCTCTGCCTTGTACGCCTTTATCTCATCCTTACTTACTGTTATTCCTTCAGCTTTAGCTATTGCACAGACTACTATTTTCTCCTTCATGTAGTCCTCTACCAAGTCTGACACATAATTTCTGAACGACTCCTCATCATAGCCATATCTTGCAGATACATAGGTTGCAAGGTCATAGCCATACTGATCAGCTTCCTTCTGTACTCTGTCTATTGTTTCGTCAACAAGCTCCGCCATTTCCTGCTCAGGATATCTTGTAATACTGGCATTGTTGACAACTATCTGCATTATTGCACTCTTGTTATATCTGTCATCTGACTCAGCATACTGACTTACTAAGTCCTCTCTCACTGACTGCTCGTAATCTTCTATATTATCAGCATCTGTGTTAGAAGCAACAAATGCATCTGTGTACTCCGGAAGAGTTTGTCTTGTTATTGAATTAATTGTTATCTCAAAGGTTGCAGGCTTTCCTGCCAAATCAGAATTGGCAGAATACTCATCAGGGAAGGTTGCCACTATATCAAATGTCTCGCCTACATCATGTCCAACAATCTGTTCCTCAAAGCCATCTATCATTGTATTTGAGCCAAGTGTCAGTGAATAATCCTCGCCTGTGTCAAACGAATCCTTCTCACCAACAAGCGTACCCACATAGTTAATACTTACTGTATCTCCGTTCTCAGCAGTACCACTTGTCAGAGTCTCAGATGTTGCATACTTAGAAAGCAAGTTATTTATCTCGCTCTGTACCATATCATCTGTTATCTCTGTCTTAGTCTCAACATACTCTATATTCTTATATTCTCCAAGCTCGCACATATCATAATATTTATCGATTATGTCGGAAACCTTAACCTTGTTGCCGCATCCGCCAAGCATCATCATACTTGCTGTAAGTGCCAAGCCAATACCTAATTTTTTAAACCTTTTACTCATAACATTTTCCTTCCATATAACTTACATAATGACTTAACTGCCTATAACTAACCTATCAAGACAGCTACTAGATTTTTATAACATACTTTTTTGAAAAAATAAAGACGCAAATTAACATTTCACATAGAAAACACAGTAATTCCTATATATTGTGTTTTTTTATTAATCTTTTACAATATTTAGTTGCTAAACAGACTTTATAATGCTATAATATCAAATCGTGGGGATACACCTTGCAACTATACCATAGCAGGAAAAGCTAATAGCAGGAGAAGAGATATGAAAGTTATTAAACGAGACGGTCACACCGTGAATTATGACCGTGCAAAAATCATTACAGCCATCAAAAAGGCTAATGCCGAGGTAGAACCGGCAGAGAAAATTTCAGAAGATAAAATTGAAGAAATCGTTGAGGGTATAGAAGCTAAAAATCGTTCAAGAATGCTTGTTGAGGATATTCAGGATATCATAGAGCAGCGTCTTATGAATGAGAGAAAATTCGTTCTTGCCAAAACCTATATCATATACCGTTACACCAGAGAGCTGGTTCGTAAGGCAAACACAACAGACGATTCCATTTTAAGTCTTATCAAGAACAGAAACAAAGATGTAATGGAAGAAAATTCAAACAAAAATGCAACAGTTGCTTCAACACAACGTGACCTGATTGCAGGTGAGGTATCAAAGGATCTTACAAAGCGTGTACTTTTACCTGAGAAAATTTCAAAGGCTCACGAAGATGGTGTTCTGCATTTCCACGATGCAGATTATTTTTTGCAACCAATCTTCAACTGCTGCCTTATAAATATAGGAGATATGCTTGACAATGGCACTGTCATGAATGGAAAGCTTATTGAGAGCCCTAAGAGCTTTCAGGTTGCATGTACTGTCATGACACAGATTATTTCATCTGTTGCAAGCAGCCAGTATGGTGGTCAGTCAGTCGACATAAGACACCTTGGCAAATACCTGAGAAGAAGCTACAGAAAATACAAGGACAAGCTTGTTGCTGATTTTGGTGATACGATTGACGATGAGATATTAGAGAAAATGGCTAAGGAGCGTCTTAATGACGAGCTTCGTTCAGGTGTACAGACTATCCAGTATCAGATTAATACTCTGATGACAACAAATGGTCAGTCACCATTCGTAACGCTCTTCCTTAACCTCGATCCTAACGATGAATATGTTGAGGAAAATGCAACCATTATAGAAGAGATTCTCCGACAGAGACTTGAAGGAATCAAAAATGAAAAAGGTGTATATGTGACACCAGCATTTCCTAAGCTTATATACGTTCTTGATGAGCATAACTGCTTAAAGGGCGGTAAATATGATTATATAACCAAGCTTGCAGTTAAATGCTCTGCTAAGCGTTTATATCCTGACTATATATCAGCAAAGAAAATGCGTGAGAATTACGAGGGCAATGTATTTTCATGTATGGGTTGTCGTTCATTCCTCTCTCCATGGAAGGATGAGAATGGCAATTATAAGTGGGAAGGTCGTTTCAATCAGGGTGTTGTAAGCCTTAACCTTCCACAGATTGGAATTATCGCTAAGGGTGATGAGGAGAAATTCTGGAAATTATTAGACGAGAGACTTGACCTCTGCTTCGAGGCTCTTATGTGTCGCCACCGCGCTTTGCTCGGTGTTACATCAGACGTAAGCCCTGTTCATTGGCAGTATGGAGCAATCGCAAGACTCAAGAAGGGCGAGAAAATAGACAAGCTCCTTAAGGATGGCTACTCAACCATCTCACTCGGATATATAGGTTTATACGAGCTTACCAAATTAATGAAGGGCGTAAGCCATACAGAGCCAGAGGGTGAGGAATTCGCACTTAAGGTTATGAAGAGACTTCGTGCAGCCTGCGACCAGTGGAAGGAAGAGACCGGACTTGGATTTGGTCTGTATGGTACTCCTGCCGAGTCACTCTGCTATAGATTTGCAAGAATCGACCAGGAGCGTTTTGGAACTATACCTGATGTTACAGACAAGGGTTACTACACCAACTCATACCATGTAGATGTCCGTGAGAAGATTGACGCATTTAGCAAATTCAGATTCGAGAGCCAGTTCCAAACAATCTCATCTGGTGGTGCCATCTCATATGTGGAAATACCTAATATGAGACACAACCTAGAGGCTCTTGAGGAGGTTGTAAGATTTATATACGACAACATTCAGTATGCAGAGTTTAATACCAAGTCAGATTATTGTCATGTGTGCGACTACGACGGCGAGATAATCATCAATGACGATAATGAGTGGGAATGTCCACAGTGCGGAAATAAGGACCACTCTAAGATGAATGTCACAAGACGTACATGTGGTTACCTTGGAGAAAACTTCTGGAACGTCGGCAAAACTAAGGAGATTAAGGCAAGAGTGCTTCACCTTTAATAAGCACTTAAGTTAATCGAAAGGGAAAATATTATGAATTATGGTGATATAAAGCGGATTGACGTGGCTAACGGCCCCGGAGTCCGCGTTTCCCTATTTGTCTCCGGCTGCACCCACCATTGTAAAGGATGCTTCAATCAGGAGACTTGGGATTTTAATTTCGGAAAAGAATTTACTGAGCATGAAATAGATACAATAATGGAATATCTTAAGCCTGACTATATAAAAGGACTTTCCCTCCTTGGAGGCGAGCCCTTTGAATATTCTAACCAGCAGGGATTACTTCCACTGCTTCGCAGATTCAAGGCACTTTATCCAGACAAGGATGTATGGTGTTATACAGGCTATGATTTCGAGAAGGACATCCTCGATAAGATGATGCTCAACTGGCCAGAAACTAGAGAGATGATTAAGTATATCGATATTCTGGTTGATGGTGAGTTTATGGAGGACAGGAAAGATTTGTCACTTCGTTTCAGAGGCTCTGACAACCAGAGAATTATAGATGTTCCAAAATCACTTCAAGAAAAAAAGGTTATCCTATGGAATCAGAAAGGAAATATATAATGGTTACTTCTCTACCTGTAAAAGTAAAAAAGTTAAACGAAAATGCGGTACTTCCAACCTACGGTTCAGCAAACGCTGCCGGAGCTGACCTCTATGCATGTCTTGCAGAACCGCTTGTATTAGAGCCAGGTCAGACCTTTTTAGTTCCTACGGGGCTTTCAATGGAGCTTCCTGAGGGCTATGCTGGGCTTATATATGCCAGAAGCGGTCTTGCCACCAAAAAAGGACTCGCTCCAGCAAACAAAGTCGGAGTTGTAGACTCTGATTACCGCGGCGAGTTCCTCGTTCCATTACATAATCATTCAAATGAAGCAGCTACTATAGAACCAAATGAAAGAATTGCCCAGCTCATAATCACACCATATATAGTTGGTGCATTTGAGGTTGCCGAAAGCTTAGATGATACTGAGCGTGGTGCAGGTGGATTTGGTTCAACAGGAAGCCATTAATTAAATACTAATTATTACTGCGTGTCCGAAGTTTATTTTTCTTAAGGTAACTATGCAATACCCATTTTTCAGGAATACGTTTAAGAACAATCTGTATCTCCTCGTGTTTTGCAATAGGCTTAACTAAAATGCTTCGGACACCTGCATTATTAGCTCCCCACACATCTGTAAATATCTGGTCTCCGACAAACAAAGTATTCGATTTGTCAGTTCCCATAAGAGACATTGCATTCACATATCCCTTTGCCGATGGCTTTCCAGCCTTATAGATATAATAGGCTCCAAACTCCTCATTAAAGCTTGATACCCTCTCCTCATCATTGTTTGACAAAAAGCATATCTTATATCCTATATCCTTAAGCTTATTAAGCAGCTTTCTTGCACGCTCATCTGGTGGTGCATCATGCTCCACAAGTGTATTATCTATGTCAAATATTACTGCACGATATCCCATATGATAGTATTTTCCAAAGTCAATCGAATATGTTGAATCATAATATTCTCTCGGATAAAATCTTCTAAACATCCTGTTCCTCCTGTTAATTATGGAAAAATTCATATATTCCCCTGGCAACACTCTTAGTTATATCAGGTGTCTGCTCAAGCTCCTCAAGCGTTGCCTCCCTTATATGCTCTACATCTTTAAATTCCTTAAGAAGCGCTTTTCTTCTGGCTGGTCCTACCCCCGGAATCTCATCAAGGATAGATTTGACCTGATTCGCACTTCTTAACTGTCTGTGGTATTCTATGGCAAATCTGTGTGCCTCATCCTGAAGGGCAGTAACCATCAGCATAGCTTCGCTTCCCTTAGGAAACTGCACCTCCTCGTTATTGTAATACAAGGCTCTGGTTCTATGGTTATCATCCTTCACCATACCACAAACCGGTATATCAAGTCCTAAGCTGTCAAGAACCATAAGTGCGATATTAACCTGACCTTTACCACCATCCATCATTATAACATCAGGCATGATATCAAGCTTCTCATCAGTAAATCTACGGCTCAGCACTTCCTTCATTGACGCGTAATCGTCCGGACCTGTCACTGTCCTAAGTCTGAACTTACGGTACGCATTCTTCTTAGGCTTGCCCTGTTCAAATACTACCATAGATGCAACAGACAGACAACCTGATATATTAGATATATCAAATGCTTCCATTCTGTCAGCCGACTTAATTCCAAGCACCTCTGCAATCTCCCTTGCAGCACCGACAGTTCTCTTTTCCTGTCTCTTAAGTCTTTCCATATCCTGTTTTAATACAAGCTCAGCGTTCTCCTCCGCAAGCAAGAGAAGCTTATGCTTATCTCCTCGCTGTGGAACGATAATCTTAACCTGACTCTCTCTCCTAGATGTAAGGTATTCCTCCAGAAGCTCTGTATCACTCACCTCTGTCTGCACAAGTATCTCCTTAGGAAGATATGGTGTTCCGGAATAAAACTGCTTCATAAACGCTGACAAAAACTCCCCCGGCTCATCCTTATTGGTAACATTCATATGGTGGTGCTCTCTACCAAGCAGCTTTCCATCACGCACAAAAAATACCGTTACAACTGTATCTGTCTCATTTGCGGCATATGCAATAATATCCCTGTCCTCGGCTGCCGATTTGTTCATCTGCTGCTTGTCCGTAATATGCTTAATGCTCTCTATCAAATCACGAACCTCTGCCGCCTTCTCAAATTCCATCTCCTCGGCATATTTCTGCATTTTGATTTTGAGCTCCGCCACCGTGTTCTTATAATTACCATTCAAAAATGATATCGCACCATCTATCTGCTTTCTGTACTCCTCAGCCGACACGTAGCTATTACATGGACCTGTACATTGACCTATCTGATAATAAAGACATGGTCTGTCCTTACCTATATCCTGAGGAAGTCTCTTGTTACACGTTCTAAGCTTAAAGAGTTTATTCAAAAGCTCAATTATGTCATGTACTGCTCCGGCATTGGTATATGGTCCAAAGTACTTTGACTTATCTCTACGCATGTTGTGGCTGTACATCAATCTCGGATATTTCTCATCCACCGTAACACGGATATAGGGATAACCTTTGTCGTCAGTCATCATTGTGTTGTACTTCGGCCTGTACTCCTTGATAAGGTTACATTCCAGCACCAGCGCTTCCATCTCTGATGCAGTTAGAATATACTCAAAATACGCTATCTGCTCCACCATTCGCACAATCTTAGGCGAATTGTTGTGTCCATGTCCTGAACGGAAATACTGTCTTACCCTGTTGTGCAGATTGACAGCCTTACCCACATAGAGCACATCATCATTCGCACTGTGCATTATATAAACACCCGGATGTTTCGGTAATTTCTTCAATTCTTCTTCTATATCAAAAAAAATATCTGCCATAAATATCTCCCTTTTTGATAAAAGAAAGGAGGCATCTTTCGATACCTCCAATTATGATAAAGGTTTTTTTGTGTCTTGTTATTACAACAAATCAGCTCTCAATTTCTTGATTACCTGAAGTGTCTTGCCTCTAAGCTCTTCTGCCTCATATAAAGGAAGCATAGTGTTCTTATCCATCTTGGCATCTACTACTGTGTCAAGCCAGTCATTAACATATGCTTTAACATATGCAACATTCTCCTCTGACTTATCCTTCAATGCAACAATTATATTATTGATATTCTCAATGATAGTAGGTGACAATGATGTATTAGTTGACTGACTCTGTGTTCCCTCGTCTGACAACTCAATTACCTTACCAGTCTTAGTAATGATAACCTTCTTATTAGGTGTGCTCTCAGCCTTAGCCTGACCAGCGCCTTTCTTGTCAAGGAGCTTCTCAACTACCTTGATAAGACATACTACGCTGTATGTACTCTCCTCAGGAGTCTGCTTGTCATTCTCCTTATCCTCATACTGATACCAAAGCCACTCTGACTTATAAAGCATCTCCTCAATCTTAGGATCTGTAATAAGCTTCTTAAGGTCTGCATCCATAGCTGGAGCTGCTGACTTACCGAAGAGCTTACCACCTGTCTGAACCTCTGCCTTCTTATACTTAGCAGGAACCGGAATCTCTGCATAAGTCTTAATAAGGTATCTCTCAGCCTTCTTAGGATCATAATTATTATTGATGATGTTGACACGTCCACTGTTAAGACCATTTGTAATCATGTCATCTGCTGTCATAAATACAAGTGCCTTCTGTCTGTCATCAATCATCTGCTTAATCTCGTAATTAGTCTTAGACTTCTCTAATATAGAATTCTTTCTAACCTTAAATGCTTTAATCTTCTCCTTAACGCTGAAGAACAGCTTAAGAAGTGATGGGTTAGCATTTACATAGTTGCCAATCCATGTAAGCTCAACATACTGATGCTCAATCTTGTTAGAAATCTCATATACATTATATCCATCGAAGATAACATTAAGAGTTGTATATAAGAGCTCAAGCACCTCATACTTCTCTTCCCATGAACGGTTTGTCATATCCTGATTAACTAAATCCTTGATACCGCAATCATAAAATACAAGGTTGTACTCATACAAGCCCTCAAAGATATTAGTCTTATCCTTAAGTGATGTACCTGCACCAAGCACCTGAATATTCTTCTTCATGTTAGGCTCATTCTCGATATACTGATATACCTTCTTGACAAAGCCTGAAACCTCAGCTATAAGGCTGTCAATTCTCTTGTTATATATCTCCTGCTTAGAGATTGCATTGATAACACTTCTACTCAAAACGCTTGTGTTCTGTGCAGAGTATGTATTACGGATAAGCTCCTTAAAGCTCTCATATACTGAAATGTTATCGATAGGAATATATTCCGCATTAAGTCCATAGAACTCAAATGCTTTGTTAAAATCTTTATTGTTAATGTACGCATTAAACAATCCAATACTAAACTGTATCTTATAATCATTTCCAACGTGTGGATCTTCTACTACATAATCGAACAATACCTCAAGATTATTCATATATGCATCTGAATTAGCATCACTTGCAGGAATTCCCATCTCCATAATAACATTGATAAGGTCAAGATAACCCATGATAGCCTTATCAAAGTTCTTAGGTCTGTCATCATCCTCAAGAATCTGATAACTTAAGTTAATGAGAAGTGGTGCTATTCTCTCACCAATAAGACGCATAGCGTCTCCGAAATCCTCTCTCTGATACAGATATAACAACCATATGCTGTATCTGTATATACCTGATGTACTGATAGGTGCATCAATATCTGTAGGATCGATATTGCCATATACAAATCTGAACAACGGCTCTATCCACTCTTCAATCTCATATCTTCCGGTTGCCTTGATATTGTCATCAACAAACTCTCCTAACTCGTAGAGCTTAGAGCACTGTGATTTAACATCATCATCAACCATCATGTTAGATAAATCGAAATTACTATCTTTCAGATAATCAATAACAAGGGTGTAGAATCCGTCCTCGACTTGTTCATTTAGAAATCTGATGAGCAGTCCCTTATTATTAGATGCTGCTATTGACAACACGTTATTATCGGAATCTGCTGTAATGTTTGCTGGTAATGCCATAGGTCACTAACCCCCTTTTACACTTAATCAACTATAATGATTTTATACCAATTTTTGTAACTATGTCAACGCTAAATTTAGTAAATTGTAATAATTGGCATTGTATATAATTCACAAGACTTTTGTACCAATTTACGGTGGTTTTTTTGTGCATATTTACCAATGTAATATTTTGAGGTATATTTTGAACTGTATTTTTATACCTCAAATCCTGCCATTTTCAGAATTGCTTTTGCATTAGTTGTGGTACATCTGCCATCCTTTATTTTATAATCAAATTTAAGCTCATCATTGTCATAATATTCTTCAAAATGATAATTAGCCGCTGCCCTTCCAGCTCTGTCAGAAATTGTGCAAAGCTCAAAGTCATGTGTGGAGACAAGCGTCATGCAGTTATCACCTGACAAGCCCTTAAGAACCTCCTTTGCACCAACTATTCTGTCAGCGGAATTTGTACCCTTGAATATCTCATCTATAAGGCATAGCATAGGTTTGTTTTCCTTCCTGTACTCTGCCATGGTTTTTATCCTTAATATCTCCGCATAAAATGTTGATATGCCATGTGCAACATCATCTGTTATTCTCATCGAAGTGAAAATTCGCATATAATTACCCGAAAGCTTTTTACCGCATATAGGAGCTCCCATATATGCCAGTGCCAGATTAATTGCTATAGTTCTTAGAAACGTTGTCTTACCCGACATATTAGAGCCGGTTATAACTGTGATTCCACTTCCAAGCGACACGCTGTTAGATATTACCTTATCTGGTGCAATAAGAGGATGATATATATCCTCACAGCTAAGACTGCACTCGCCTGAAGCCTCCTTGTCGCAAATGCCACCCCAGCCTGTATTTCTCACACGTCCAAGTACTGCAAGTGACAGAAGCATTTCCACCTCTGCTATATTATCAAAGCTTCCTGAAACTCTCTTTCCGTATTTTTTACGCCATGCTGAAACGACGATTGCCAACTGGTAATCCCACAGAATAATTCCACTTAGTATCTGATGAATCAAAGGATTGTAGCATATATTATATGCCTGACTTATGCCACTAAGGGCACGAAAAGCAGATAATGCACCCTCTTCACCACAGATTGCCTCGCTTATAGCTGCCAATCTCTCAGAGGAAAACTTACACTTAGACATTTCATTCATCATATCTATATAATCTTCTACAACATACCCTGCGCCATACAGAGGAACTATAACCGAATCTGTAATATGCTTTGTGAGCCACGAAAATGACAACACAGCTATAAATCCAACCAATGGGTATGCATAGTTTAATACCCCTGCTATCCATAATACCAACAGCGCTATCTCTGTAACAGGCAAAAGTACTGCAACTATCCTGCACCACAAAGGGAATGCATTTTCGTCACTGTCACAGGCAGCCTCGAATTGCTGTAAATCAATCTTCTTTTTTCTATTCAAAAGCCGCTCTCCCGCTGCCTCAAAATCCACAGCAAAATCTCTGCACGAAAGTAATTCTTCCACAGCTTCACGTCTTTTTTCAGTAACTCCGCTGTCAAACTCTGAGAGACTTAGTACATCAGCAAACTTTTTCTTCCCTGAATCCGTATGACATACATTGAGCATTTGAAATAATGAATCATTACCAAGCAAATCAATATCCATAGATACAGTATCACCTGCCAAAAGATATTCCTTGCCATTCTCTGTGAAATCTCTCCAGCCATCATCAAACCTTGCTATGTAGTGCTCCACTACTCGTATCTTGCTCTCTACAATATCAGTCTGC
Organism: bacterium; assembly: GCA_963616385.1. GTDB lineage: Bacteria > Bacillota > Clostridia > Lachnospirales > Lachnospiraceae > Coprococcus_C. The sequence continues at coordinate 34,284 of CAVELH010000001.1, forward strand.
CTCACCACATCGCTGTGTTTTCTTATAAGGAATATAAATGCAAGTAAAAAAACACCACCTGCTATTCCTGCCACTAACAGCTTATCTGAAACACCAACCAAAAGCAGAGCGACGCCTGCAAGAAAGCTTACCACACGAAGTGAGGATATCCTTCCATACTGCTTCTTAAGGTTTTCCAATTCTCCGTCTAAAATCTGTTTTTTCTGCTTAAACTGTTCTAATTCTTTCTCATTTATCATACAAAATGCTCCTATTTGTCATCATCTGATTTGTCTTTTTCCTTAGCATGAGTTGATAAACCTATAAAGATAAATACCAGACCTACGCCTATACATACTATGCCCCATGTAGCCTTACCTAATGCAAACAAAAAGCATATTCCGCATATAATCATAAGTGCGCCTGATACAAAAAAATTCTTAACTGCCTCCGAAAACTTGTCCATATTATTCCTCCGTACATAATACATATTTAGCAGTATTATATTAACATATTTGACATCCTATATCAATGAATTCACTTTTATTTCACTTTTTTAATCTCTGTGTTTATACAACCTTGATTTTTGTTTGGCTGTGTATTAGAATATTATTTAATATTTTGTAGCAGAATAAAGATATATATGTAAAGGAGATTGATTATGGGAAAGTTATTCAAATCATTAGTAAAGGTTGGCGTGGCTGCCGCTGCTGTTGGTGGTATCTGCTATGCATTTAAGGACAAGATAAAAGAGAGCAAGGTATATCAGGAATACGATCTTGATGATAAAATCCAGAAGGTTAAGTCTACAATCAAGGATAAGATGCCTAAGTCAGATAACGAGAAGGATTATGTAGATGATGACGAAATCTTCTTCGACGATTTAGACGCCGGCTCAACAGAGAGAGATTATGTCTCTATCGACACTGATTCTAAAGACGAGGATGCTGAGGACAGCAGCTCTGAGACAACAGATGACGTTGCAGAATCAGAAAATGATGACGAAGCAGATGAGCCTTCATCAGACAAGACTGATGACACAGATAGTGTACCTACTATTAATATCTAAGAATTATTTTAAATAATACCGGTAAATAATATCGGCTACCTTATGGAGCCTGATTTTAAAGGGTTGCCATGCAATACGCTTTTAAGCTAATTGCATGGCAACCCTTATTTTTACATATACATTATTTTACTTATGTACATTATTTTACTTATTTTCATATATATTATTTTTTACATAATTATATATAATCTAGAAGTTATCTCCATTCCATCCCCAGTTAGCAACTGCCTGATATTTCACATAGACATGGTCCGGTGCAATTCCAAGTACATCCTCAAATATCTTGCATATTTCACCTGTAAGCTTGGCAAATGCAGATGGATTCTCGCTTCCATATACGCTCACCTCAACCATTGCCATAGGCTCATCGTTTGAACCACGGAAATATAATCTGTACTCTGGTTCAAATCCAACCATAAGCCAGCTCTCCGACTTACCAGGGATTGTTTTTATCGCCTGTCCTAATCTTGTCTTTATTTCCTGTTCCTGTGCATCCGTGATTGCTACACTGATTTTTGAATTAATAAATGGCATTTGTTTGTCCTCCTTATTTGTTATGTCCATTCGGATGTTTTATATTTTATTCCTCATCCTCCGGTATTCCCGTTTGTAAAAATTCGTTCCATTTGCGATTGACTTCCTCTAACTCCTTCTTCTCCATAATCCTGTTCCTATCGTCCAAAATGGCAAGCATCTCATCTGCCACATCCTCCAGAGACGGATTTGAAAATCGATACAAATACCCCATCATGCGGGTTGCCGTAAAATCTGTATTCAGATTTTTAGTAATTATGTCAGCAAATTCTTCGGGATATCCGAGGCGAAGCATAAGGGTATATAGTTTCCTGCTCTGGGGTGATTTTGGTTTCATGGGTTGCCTTTCTGGTTCAATATTTTTTCTTATTTTACAGCTTATTTATGTGTTGGGGGAAGGGGGGATGTATAAAGCCCTTATAACCCCAAACTTATAAAACTCCGTTAATGCTTTTATAATAATATACTATATTTTTATTAATTAATAAAGCTCTCAAACCAATGTTAGAAGCTTATTCAAAAAATCAAAGTTTTGTACCTTTATGAATTAACAAAGCTCTCAAACCTTTCTTATAATGTAATCGGGAGGTGCAAAGTTTTGTACCTTTATGAATTAACAAAGCTCTCAAACGTGCCAAACTTCATAATATGAGAATACATCGTTT
>CAVELH010000001.1:36566-56257 GCA_963616385.1 bacterium
CTCAAACATTGTGACATAGCTGTAAGGCTTTTTTATTTTGTTTTCAAAGAACAATAATCACTCAAATTAAACATAATTAAATATTACTTTTACACTAACATATTTCAAGTACAAAAGTATGTACTTGTATCTTTTTGTTTCTTATATATTTTACAATAGGTATTCTTATGCGTCAATACAATCGACAACTTTACAATACCACACTCCCTGTCCCAAAATCAGGACTTACAATAATGTTTAATCATATTTTTATCAATTTTTAATACCCACAAACAAAAAACAACAATCCCAGCATTGCTTTAATCATCAAAACAACGCTGGGATTGTTATTTCTATTTGCGTTTTTATTTTTCGTTTTTACAAAGCTTGCTTTACGAAGCTCGTTTTACCAATCTCGGCTTGCTTCCCCTCTCAAAAATGTACACCTCATCAAGGCTCATATTAAGTATATCCCTTATCGGCTTATTTGCCTTGACACTGATATGTCTTGCTGTGTCTACATCCTGTCCGCCCAGATAAAGCATATGGTCACAGCCATTTAATATTGTCATTGCCTGTGCCGGTGTATACTGAGAATCTAATTGGCTGATACTCTGCAAAACAACGCTTACTGATAAGTTTCTTGAGCGTATTACAGAAATTATTTTGTCAAAATCTGCAATAACTGCACTCCCTGCATAATCATCTAATATTATGCGAACCGGAACATTAAGCCTGCCATCGGGATTACTATCTGCCTCTCTGCACAGACATTGTATTGCCTGCGTGTAAAACACATTTATAAGATTATCGTAGGTATGGTCGGTGTCACTTACGTTGACGAACAATGCCATTTTCTTTCTGCCTAAATCATCAACCCGTATTTTATTTTCTCCCCGCAGCATATTTCTGACATCTGCAAAGTCATAGGTATTCAATGCTACGTTCAAAAACTGTAGCACGCAAGCCCATGACTTTTTCGAGCTAGTCATAATATCGCGATACCCCTTGAACTTCTTTACTGCGAAGCTGTCTGGTTTATGACGCTCCAGCTCGTTGAACAGAGATTCGGCATCAGAGCCGGTATACAGCATATTGGCAAGCGAAGTAACACTTACCATATCCTGTTCTGTCTCAGGTAATGCTTCCTTTACAAATGCAAGCAGACTGGCAAGAACCATCCTTGCTGTCTCCTCCCAAAACGGATCATCCTGCCACGCTGTTGGAAGAAGCAAATAGGCTACTGACAGCACATCCTGTTCACACACCTTTTCTGTCTCGGTGTCTACTCTGATATAATCCAAAGGGTTGTAGCATGACGACTTACTCATTTTTACGAAATCAAGCAGCTTAACCTCATAACTGGAAGCAAAAAGCTCATTATGGAGCTTATCATATAACAATCCCTTAGTGTCCGATATCACCATACTCTCCCCACAAAGCTTTATATTAGGAATTACATATCCGCTGGTTTTACCAGAACCGGATGCCCCGACGATTAAATCGTTGTTATTTAATCTTGTCCTCCATGTATCATTTGATACAATGACATCCTTTGCCAATATTCTGTTTTCTGATTTAAAACTACACATTATTACACATCCCCTTCCATGGTAAATGAGTTTTTCTTGCTACAATGTAGTGACAACACCGGTAGCAAGTCCAAATTCCAGTGCCTCAACGACTGAAAAAAAGCTGTCAGTCTTTGTTTTTTCATATATCTCTTCCCTGCTTCTTCCTGTTCTTTCGGAAATAACTTCACACAGGGCGTCTCTTGCCTGAAAAATCTTTTTAAGCTCCACCTGAAGCTCCAATGGTTTCTTTCCACCCACATCATACTTCGTGAATGTAGGATCGTGAATCATTATCTGCGTATGTGGCAGCATTTCTCTTTTATCACCCGCAAGAAAAATAATAGAGGCAATACTGGCTGCCATACCCGTACAAACCGTTCTCACCTTAGCCTTCATCAGGCGAATACAGTCATATACTGCAAGTCCACTTACCAGCTCTCCTCCGGAGCTGTTTATGTATAATGTAATCTCTTTTTCAGGATTTTCCTGATTTAAATACATGAGCTGTTTTATCAGCTCATTTGCGGTTTCTTCATTTATGAAACCCGTCATAAATATTTTTCTTTCCTTATAGAAATTATCCTCTAGCGTATAAAACTCACAGCCTCTCGCTGTCTCATCAATAATTCTCGGCATTCTCATATCTCCATCACCTCCGGCTCATCACTCATTTTTCCCTGATTAAAATATACGCTCTCCGGTTCATACCCTGTCTTAGTAAGCCATTGTTCAAACGGTGTAATCATAAGAGCGTATATCTGCTCAAAAATTTCCTCTTCTTCAGCTTCCTCAACTCCACCGAGCATTACGTCCGTTTCCATTTCGCTTATTTCATAGCCTACAGTACCCTCCCATTTTCTCTTCTCTTCCTCACCTGTATACATAAGTAAATCCTCCAGTTTCAGTTTCAGGTATCTGTCCTGCATATAAAGCTTTCTGCTTGAATACGCAGAGCAGGTATTCTTCCATTGCTGCAAACTTTTCCTCTCCATAAAATAGTTCCTCCATTCAAAATATAATCTTAAGCAAATGGGTAGCGATTGTGATTTTCCACAATTTCAGCTAATAACCATACCGCAGATTCGGATTTCTGTTTAAGGTTCTCATCCGGAGAGTTTCGATATTTCACTATCAGAAATATCAAATCCTTTAAGGTGTTATCAAGACAACTCTGCGGCAAATACAAGGTGTCCAAAATCTTTAGCATCATAGTTGACCTGACTTCCTTCGTCTTTTGACCTAGCTCTCTATCATAGAACAGATAAAGAGGTGTATCCATCAAATTCTGAATTATCTCATCAATATATGCTTTGCGGCTTGTAATCCCCATCCTTGCATTGTCAATCATGGTTTTTAACGGTATTTGACTTATCATTTTCCCCGCCTCCTAATTGTAAATGTTTATTTTTTCAACATGCTCCGGTTTCTTTCCGCGTTCAAAAAGAATCGCCTCATCCAACCCCATATTAAGTATCTTATCCATTGGCTCGTCTGCTTTGATACTTATATACTCTGCGGTCTTTATATCCTGTCCGCCCAGATACAACATATGGTCACAGTCATTTAAAATTGTCTTTGCCTGTGATGATGTATAAAGTGTTTCGAGCTGGCTTATGCTCTGCAAAATTACGCTTGCAGAAATATCTCTGGAACGTATTACCGACATCAATCGGTCAAAATCCAGAATGAATACATTTGTTGCAAAATCATCTAAAATGATTCTGACCGGTACTTTCAGTTTCCCCTCCGGATTACCATCCGCCTCTCTACAGAGCCTCCTGAAAGCCTGTGTATAAAATGTATTTATCAGGCGGTCAAATGCACGATTTGTATCACTTACATTGATAAATAAAACCATTTTCTTTCGTCCCAAATCCTCTATACGAAAGCTGTCTGTGCCGCCAAAAAGCTTTGTCGCTTCTGAAAAATCATACATCTCAAGCATATTGGACAACTGCTGGGAGATATTTCCCCATGTCCGTTCTGCCCGAAATACTTTTTTGTAAGAGCAATACTTTTTAACAGCAAAGCTGTTTGGTGCTTCCGCTTCAAGCTCCTCAAATAACCTTGCTCCAACCCTATCGGGCAGCACCTTATACAGCTCTGCCACACTACACATATTTCTCTCCTCCTCCGGTAAACACTCAAGTACAAATGCAATCAGGCTCTCAAGCACAATCTTTGACATCTCCTCCCAGAAGGAATCATATTTATCCCGAACCGGAATCATGGCATCAGCAATGCTTACGATATCCTGTTCTCTATATCTGCCATCAGCAATCCTTTCGATATAGTCAAAAGGATTGTAGGAGCATGATTTTTCCATATTCACAAAGTCAAGAACCCGAACCTCGAATCCCCTCTTTTCCAGCTTATCCTTGAGCAGCCTATGCAAAATGCCCTTGGTGTCTGTTACTATCATGCTTTCCTCACTATGCAAAATATTAGGTATTACATAACCGCTGCTCTTTCCAGAACCACTTGCACCGATTACTAAATCGTTGTTGTTAAGCCCTGTCTCCCAACCATTGCTGGAAATTATTTCATTTTTTGCAATAATTCTGTCCATAAAAAAGAACACCCCTTTCTAAACGCCTTTAACAATATTTGCCTGCAAAAATTCGTATTTCTCGTTTAAAAATTGATGTTCGTATTTCTCGTTTAATTTTGGATTCGTAAACTCTCGAAATGGTGGCTCAACCCACCTGTGTTATGAAAATATATTGTATTATATTTTTACAAATAAATAAGATTATAATATAAGATATCTATAGTCCTGTAGCTCATGAAAAATTCTTTCTACATAAACATATTTGTCAACTATTCTATATAACAAAACATATCTATGTTTTCTGAGATGAAACCTCATATATCCCAGCTCCGCAAGTTCTGATTCTTTACAAAAACTATAACAATCTGCCGTTGTCATAAGCTGCTTTACAGCTTCATCTACATCATCAAGTATTGACCTTGCAGCAGCCGGATTACATAATTTAATTGCTATATATTCCACTATATCATCCAGCTGCCTAGAAGCCATCTCTGTTAATAGCACCCTATAAACCATACTTGGTCCTCAATTTGCTTGTAACTAAGCCTGCATCCTTGACCTCTCCGTTTTCTGTCTGAGTTCTAGATGCTTCAAGTTCTTCCAAGAACCTCTGCTTTGTCATTCCGGTTAATACAGGATGTGTACCTTCTTGCCCCGACAATAACTGTCCTGCCACATTCTGTAACTTAATCAGATTATCTTCTGTAAGAAGTTCGACAATGCCAATGGTTGCTTCCAAAGTACTCATTGCACCACATCCTTTCATAGTATACCTTATATTATCATATATCCTTTTCTTTTTCATTATCAAAATTTATCCTTTTCAGGATAAATAATCACCTTATGTACCTTTCCATATTAAATTGCTTAAATCTTATGTTTTCAAAAAAATAATTGGAATTCGTTTTACTCGTTAAATTAGAAATTCGTAAACTCTCGAAATGGTGGCTCGAACCACCTGTGTGATGTATGTTACAACATCAAAACATATTTGTCAACGAAATTTTTTTTTATTTAAAACTCACTCCCAACATTCCAAACTATAGCACACAATATTTTGTTTTGCAATATGTATCGCATTGCTTTTTGCAATGCATACTTTGAGTTTTATTTGCAATAATATTAATATGAATGGAGGTATAAATTATGGCGTTTCAGTTAAAACCAAACAGAAAAGAATCAGAAAATAAGACAATTCGTTTTCCAATACATTTAGTACATAAAATAGAAGCGGCTATCCAGAATCAGGATGTAACATTTTCCAGCTTTGTTATACAGGCTTGCGAGTACGCATTACATGATATGAAACAGCCTGATAACACCAAGCAGACTGAGCATGAAAAACAGGCAGGAGACTAATTGCTCCTGCCTGTTTGTTTTCATCTAATTATCTTTAATTCCAAGCCTTTCTTTAAGCATTTCCTTCATTTCTTTCTCGGACTTATCAAGCAAAACTCCCTTTGTTGTCGGGGTATCAACCGAAATTGTTATCTCCGATGAATCAACCCTCGTGAAAAATGGACGGTCACCGCTCGAATCACCATTAGACACATACATTTCAAATCCCTTATAGTAGGAATCATACACCTGCCCCTGAACTGTGTTATAAGGCTCTATATCATATCCACATTCCACGCCACCCTCATACAAATCGCTATCCTTATAATATGTGAACATTTCTTCTTCCGTATTATTGCCGGTCTTATCTGCCTCAACAGAAATCAGGTAATCATAATATATAAAATCACTTACATCCCTGCCTAACAGATCATTATATTTTTTCTCACAATTCTCCCAGTCATACTGCTCTTTTTTATCAGCTACCTCTTTATAGTAAGCCATCTGGCTGTCATAGTATGTCTGGTAAGCCTCTAGGAGTGCATCATATATCTCCTCATCCGTTGCTTTTGCAGCATCTCCCAATGTTGGATACTTGGATTCGCTCGTTACGATAGAACCTACATATGTACATTTGCCTCCCTTGAATATAATCGCGGTATACCCTCTATCCTTATCAATCCCGCCGATATACCAAATCTGCAAGTCATCCTTCCTCATATATTCTGACAGAGTGTATGAAGTTTTCTTTTTTGATGATAGTCCACTACCATCGTCTTTTCCTCCACAAGCAATCAACGAAACACTAAGTGCAAGCATCATTACAACTGCGGACATTCTTCTTAAAATACGTTTTATCCTCATGTTACCAATTCTCCTCAAACTTTTCTAATATGCATTTACAAATCCATAACACATTTCATCTAACAATGTTCCATTTGCATCATATACGCGGAACAATGTCCAATAATATCCATATTGTGGTTGCCATATAGTCCATAAACATTTCTCTGGGGCTGTGCACTTACCAGTTGTATATACCCATGCATCCTTTCCCTGAGAATATAATGTACAATCAAGAATCAACATCTCATATCTGTATGACTGTGCCGGATTATCATAGCTTTCAATTCCTATCAGGTAACCGCCACCCTCGCCTGTGTATGGCATCTGGCATATACCCTTTATAGCAGGATGGTATCCATATGAGAACGCCTCGGATACTATTGATGAGTCATCTCCTGCTTTTCTTGCCTTAGCAACTATCAGATACTCTCCAAACTTTGTAGGACATGCAACTATAGAACCTGCAGTCACATCCCACGCCTGTATCATCTTCCATGAATTACCATTGTCAGAGCTTGCATACCAGCTATATTCTATTTGCAAAGCACCGTTTGGAGCATCCGATCGTAAATTCATTGTTGCACCAAAACCATTGACCGGATCGTTTTTCCATACATCTATTCCTTCAGATTTCAGTGTGTAAAGCGAGCTATCTACAACTTGTCTGTCCAAATCTGTAACTATTTCTACAGAAACATCTTTGTCAGCAGGTTGGACAAAGCTATCAGGTGTATCAAATCCAAAAAGCTGTACCCAATAATATGTACCATCTTTATAGAAACAGCCAATACCTATAGATGTATGTCTTTCAAAAAGTATGTTCGACTTAGCATTAACCGAATTCATCCAGCGTTCCATAACACTTTCTGGTGATGTTTCACCATATGCTGCATTTTCACCATACGCCTTACTTGATACAGTATTCCAAGACTCCCCATTTGGTCTTATAGTGCCTATTTGAATTGTTGTTTCAGCTGCCCTTAGCATTGCCGCATCAAGCAATTCCTTATCCATAGCAAGCGGCTCAAGACCATTTTCAGCTCTTCTCTGATTAACTATATTCAAGACTTGATAAGCATATGTATAATTGTTTGTTCCCTGTACAGTAACACTGCCGAGCCTTGTTTCAACATTAAGAGAATCTTCTGCAACTTCATCTATTTCTTCAGAATTCTCATCCTGAACACAGGTTACATTCCAATCAACATCCTCCGCTTCAGCAGCCTTAACACTACCTGCATTACCAGTTGGTGCAACAATTCCTATACACATAAGGACACTGACACCTAATGCAGCTACTCTTTTTCTAATTCTTCTCATAATAAATCCTCCTTCTTATTATCTATAACCGGTATTTACAAACAGCCATATTATTTATACAAATATGGCTGTTTCCAAATTGCCTGTTAAAAATAATTTGTATCACACAAAATATAACATATCAGAGGATTTATTGCAATGCATTTTGCATTGCATTATGTATTATTTATTTATCCCCCTTCACCCTGTACTTAAGCAGCAAAGCAGAATTGCCAATTACAAGCACAGAGCCACAGTTGTGTACAAGCGCACCTATGACAGGATTTAAGACACCGGTTATTGCAAGAACTATTGCAACAAAATTAAGTGTCATAGAAAAAGTAAGGTTAAGCTTTATAGTCGTCATCATTCTCTTAGAGAGGGACAACAGGTGTGGGAGCTCCTTTATCTCGTCATTTACAAGAGCAATATCTGCCGCATCTACAGCAATATCACTTCCTACACCTCCCATGGCAATTCCTACATCCGCCTTTTTAAGTGCAGGCGCGTCGTTAATTCCATCACCAATCATGCACACTCTTGCGCCCGACTTCTGGTACTCATCTATTTTAGAAAGCTTTGTCTCCGGCAGACAGTTTGAATATACTTCTTCAATGCCTATTCCCCCAGCTATGTAAGAAGCTGCCTTTTCATTATCTCCGGTCAAAAGCACAGGAGACACCGAAAGCTCCTTTAGTGAGCTTATTATGCTTACCGAGTCCTCTCTTAATGTATCTGACAGACATATAATTCCCGCAAATGCTCTGTCAATTCCTACATAGATAACGGTCTGTCCCTTGTTTAGACAATCATTTATTTCATCACTATCTAAAACAGCAATATTCTCATCTCTCATCATCTTAATGTTTCCAGCAAACACATTTCTGCCATTCACCAATGCCTTAACTCCCTGTCCCGGAATCATCTGAAAATCCGATACAGCATATACATTGTTATTTGAAGCCTTTTTATATGAAGCTACGATTGCCTTTCCAAGCGGATGCTCTGATGCGTTCTCTGCCGCAGCCACAAGTGCATATAACTCCTTATCATCTACCTCATCAACATAGCTTTTCACCTTAATAACCTCAGGATTACCCTTGGTTAAAGTTCCCGTTTTGTCAAATGTTATCTTAGAAACCTTAGCAAGGCGTTCAAGTGCATCTCCCTCTCTCACGAGGAAGCCATGCTTCGTTGCATTTCCGATTGCCGCCATAATTGCAGTAGGTGTTGCAAGCACCAGAGCACAAGGACAGAACACAACAAGTATAGTAACTGCACGAATAATTTTACCCGATATAATCCATGTCAGTGCTGCTGCCGTAAGTGCAATTACTACTATCCACGTCGCCCACCTGTCAGCTAGCCCGACAATCTTGGCTTTTCCGGCATCGGCAGACTGTACAAGCCTTATCATTCTCTGGATAGATGAATCCTCTCCGACCTTTACTGCCTCCATGTCAAATACGCCAAATTGATTTACCGTACCAGATGTCACGCTATCTCCAACTGTCTTGTCAACAGGCATTGATTCTCCCGTCATTACAGCCTGATTAACAGATGTCTGCCCTGATATGATTACGCCGTCAACAGGTATGGTCTCGCCCGGACGAACACGGATTATATTGCCAATCTGTACATCCTTCGCAGGTATAACAGCCTCCGCATTAGTGTCAGTACTGTTCCATGTCGCCTTAGACGCAGCTACCACCCTTGCTGTCTGTGGCATGAGGTGAACAAGCTTCTCAATTCCAGCTCTCGCCTTCGCAACCGTCAAATCCTCAAGCAGCGCTCCAAGCTGCATGATAAATGCCACCTCTCCGGCAGCAAAGTACTCACCAATTATCACAGAAGCTATAAGAGCGAGTGAGACAAGCACATCCGCCTTAATATCAAATTCAGTTATAAGTCCTATAACAGCCTCCAATATAATCGGCAGTCCGCATAAAATAATCGCCACCCACGCTATATCAAATGGCAGCGATACAGGATTAACCAGACTTATAATCAATGAAATACCAGATATAATAAGGAATATTATATCTCTCTTCGTTCCGCCAAGCTCCGACAACCATTCCAGTTTCTCAATAAATTTTTTCATAGCTCTCCCTTCTATACCTGATTGTGGGATATTTTATTTTTTGTTATACCCCCATAGGTATATTTCATTTTGAGCTCATTATACCCATAGGGGTATAAGTTGTCAATACAGGGTAAAAAAAATATGTCATATTAACTATGACATATTTGCAAAACGCTCCACAGCTTTCGTGAAGTCCTCTATTGTTTTATCAGCATCACCGTGTTCTATTCCATCTCTTACACAATGCTTTATGTGTCCCTCCAGAACTACCTGTCCACACCTATGCAGCGCAGATTTGGCAGCATTTATCTGAGATAAAATATCTTCACATGGTACATTTTCATCGACCATCCTGTCAATAGCCTGAACCTGTCCCATAATCTTAGCCAGTCGTCTGTGCAGATTATCTGCATCCATACATTGCTTCATAATAGTATCACACCTCCTGATATATACAGTCTGCATATTACCTATTGGAATTGTAGCACATTAACCTTAATTTGTGAATTATTAATCTAGCCTTAATCCATTATCTCTGTGCAGAAGCTTATCTCTCTGCTTTCCAAAAAGCTTTGTCACAATGCCAAGATTAATTCCTACCAAAACAGCAGCTATAATTGTTCCTACTCCAACTGAGCCAAGCCTGTGCAGTGCTGCAAGACATGATATCAGAGATATCAATACCATTGTAAGGTCAAAGCCTATCTTTACCCTGCTGAACACAACTCCTGTCTTGTCAGATATCGCCTTCATAGCTCCCTCTCCTGCAAGCGGTACTATATCGGCAGGCAGGTAGAAGAATATTCCTACCGCTATAAGCAGCGTACTTACAATCATGAGAACAAGCCTTATAAACATATTGCTCGGTGTAGGAAGGTATGTAAACAGGTAATTTGAAAATGTTGTAAAGTAACCAAACAAAACTCCCACTACTACCTGCAACAAATTCTTTGCCTTGAATTCCTTTCTCAGGATAAATATCTGGATTATAACCAAAAATATATGAAACAGTATCGTTGCCTTACCCATCTCCAAGCCAAATATACAGGTTATTGTATAAGGAATTGAACTGACAGGAGATACACCGAGGTCGGATTTTACTGACATTGATACTCCCAGTGTCATTATAAATAAACCTATTATGTATACTATGAATCTAACTATGTAATGCTCTGATTTTATTTTATCCTTTAGTAATTGTTGTGACATTTTATTCTCCTCCATATAATTATAGACAGTATAACCGTAGCGTAATCTGTCAATGCCTGTCCGTATATAACACCATCATATCCCCATATTGCATTTAGAAGATATAAGAGCGGTATCAATAAAAGTCCCTGCCTCAGCACTGACAATATAGTTGCCGGAAGTGCATTTCCTGTTGACTGCATACAATTCATATTAACAAAAAGCAGGCCTATCACAGGTCCGGACAGCATATATGCGACAAGCATATTTACGCCATAATCAATTACAGCTCTATCCTTTATAAAAAATCTTATTATCGGCTCACGGAGCACAAAAAATAATATCGTGGACAACACTCCGACTGCCAGACAGCAGTATTTAGTGAAACGTTCCACCTCCACAAATCTTCTCTTATCTCCTGAGCCGTAATTATATCCGAGTAGTGGCTGAACTCCGTTTGCAAGTCCCATTTGCAGAAAAACAATAAACATATTTGCCTTAAATACAATTCCGATTGCAGCAACCGGTGCATTTCCGTATTGAGTAAGTATCTGATTTAACACGATTGTTGAAATACTCATCAGGGCTGAAAATATTGCTGTGGGAAGCCCTGTTTTACATATTCCCGACATTACGCCATTTCTTGTACTAAAATCCTTAATTTTTATAGAATATATCTTAGATTTTTTCAGAAAATAATACAGATAATATGCACTTGCAAGCATATTTCCGATTGTTGTTGCTATTGCAGCTCCTCCAGCTCCCATATTAAAGCCACTTATAAATACAGGATCCAGAATAATATTGGCAACAGTACCAATCATACTTCCTATCATGGCTTCCTTGCTCGCGCCCTCGGCACGCACCACAAAGCTTGCAGCCGCAGACCATATTATAAATGGTGCTCCGTACGCTATGTGAAATGTGTAACCTCTGGCATATTCATACGTTGACGAATCTGCTCCAAACACCTCTAATATCGGGCGCATAAATACAAATAACACTGCCGCAAATGCTATTCCTATCACAAGTGAAGCATATGTGACAAATGCCGATGAGTTCTTAACCTTTCGCTCATTCTTCTCTCCCAACGCCATAGAGCATATGGCGCTTCCGCCCATACCAAGCATATTGGCAAATGCCATCAATAAGATAAAGATAGGATTGGTAAGGCTTACCGCTGTTACCTGCAAGGAATCACCTGTCTGTCCTACAAAGAAGGTATCTGCCATATTGTACACCACTGTAACAAGACTGCTTATTACACTCGGTATAGCCATTTTGGCAACTGCTCTTGACACCTTCATGCTGCTCATTAATTCACTGTCATCCATTTTGTGCCTCCATCTATCATCCTATATCCTTTTGTGCGTTATCCAAATTCTGAAGCATCCTGCCGGATAGCTCCATGAATATCTTCTTCTCTTCATCAGTAAATCCGGTAAGCAGTATATGCTCGGACATGTCTATCTCTTTTTTTAGCTCGTTCCTTATCTCTTCTGCCTTATCCGTAAATACTATCTTTTTGTATCTTCCGTCATCCTTATCTGTCTCGCGTGTTATAAGTCCCTTGGCGGCAAGCTCCTTTAGTGCTCCTGTTGCTGTTGACGGGCGAAGCCCGAACTCTTCCTCTATGTCCTTTTGATATACAGAATGTGTTGCCGATTCCAGCAAGATATAGTTTAATATCATACCCTGCGCACCACTTATGCCGATTGCTGCCTGAATGGTTCTTGAACGCCTGCGCAGACGATTAGAAATGCGGTTAATCATTTTACCTGCATCCATGTGGTCGCCTCCTATTACTTCGTTTCCTAAGTATTGTAGGACTATTTTCCGTAAATGTCAAGGGCAGAATATTATTCAATATATCTGCCATATTTCTCTGCTATTAATTCTCCAAGCTTATATATTCTGTCACTTGCATGTTCAAAAAATATTTTATATCCATCGCACAGCTTATTTACACCATATGTATTTCCTTCCTCACGCCATCTACGGCAACCGCCACGACACATCTGAAAATATTTGCACCTGTGACATTCCACACACTGTGTCATGCTGTTTTCTACAAACAATCTTGCTCGTTTTGAATTTATCAGCTCATTAAATGACTGTCCTACCTCTCCGAGCTTCCATTCATCAGTGCAATAAAAGTCGCATGGATATATGCTTCCATCGCCCTCTACAACAAAATAGCAGCTGCAACAGCCATTCATGCCACATTCCTCTGCCGGATAACCTGCTGCCATCTGTGCCAGATTTGAGAACATCCTTATGTCCATCTGTTCACCATCCATGAAGTCCTTATACCAAAGGTCAAATATCTCACATAAAAACCTGCCATATTCCACAGCTAAAACAGAGCCACAGCTATCATTTAACTGTTGTGACATACATCTGTTTTTTTCATCCATGCATGGTATAAGCTGAACATAATCTATATTATTCCTCTTATAAAATTTATAAAGATATGATGCATTTTTAGATAACTCATCTGTTATAACCGTGAGCACATTGTATCTTACATTGTATTTTCTAAATAGAGCTATTGTGTTCATTACACGTTCAAATGTACCATTTCCGTTATAATCAGTTCTGTATTTGTCATGTATTTTTCTAGGTCCATCTATTGAAATTCCTATAAGGAAATCATTTTCTGCAAAAAAAGCAGCCCATTTATCATCTATAAGCAGTCCATTGGTCTGCAATGTATTTTCAATTACAAGTCCTTTTTTGTTATATTTCTTCTGTAACGAAACTACCTTCTTATAAAAATCAAGCCCCGCAAGAGTCGGCTCTCCTCCCTGAAATGCAAAGCTTAACAATCCATCTGCGTATTCAATACCATAGCGGACTAATGCCTCCAGCGTACTCTCGGACATAAAACCCTTATCATATTCCTCCCTGTTACTGCTAAGAACCTTATAGAAGCAATATTTGCAATCCATATTGCAATTAGATGATGCTGGTTTTATAAGAATACTTGCTGCTGGCATAGTCCGCTACCTCCTGTGTATTAATCTATATGTAAATCTTTCTGTATATCCTGTAATGTATCTATATTAACAGCCTCCAAATCAAGTGTAATCGACGCAATCTCGTCCGGATATTCAAATGGAGCCCTGTAATCCGCTTCATTTACGGATGTTATGCTATCCGCCTTAAACTCTGTAAAGCCCATGGTCATATAGTTAAAATCGTCAATTATTACTTCACCACTTGCCCTGCCGTCTATGTACAGCGTAACCTTAGCCTTCTGCTTATCGACGCGCTCAAATGAAACCTTGAGCTCCACTAATCCAAGCGGCAGCTCCGTGTCAGATATTGCATGATAATACTGCTCTCCGTACAAATTATATACATAATGAAGTCTATTGCCAAGAATATAAATACTCGTTCCTCCAAATCGGTCACCAGACGATACGATTGCACCCTCAATGTCATTGTCTGTACGATTAAGATTTATTGTAACAGTATTATTTCTTGTGGACAATCCCGGATCTATAGGAAGTGTATACGGATATATAATATGCTCATATTTTTTATGAAGAGCAGGTATCTTTATATCAGCATACTTATCTGCCATCTGTCCCTTGTATGCATGGAAGCCATGCTTCTCCATAGGAAATACTCCGTACAATGATGCCTGTATGAACCATTCATCCTGAAGCTCACGAAGCTTATCTGGGTATTTGTCTGCGACATTGTATTTTTCAGAATAGTCGCTCTCCACATGATAAAGCTCCCATACATCCTTGCTGTAATCCTCCACAAATTCATGGTTTGTCACAGCCTTCCAGCCATCCTTATATATTGAACGGTTTCCAAACATCTCAAAATACTGTACATATTTTCCTGTATCTACGGTATCATCATTAAATGCAGCCTTAAAGCTTACGCCCTCTAATGGTTTCTGGAAAACGCCCTTAATTACCTGTGGTTTCTCAAAGCCCAGCATATCAAGAATTGTAGGTGTTATATCTGACACATGATTAAACTGTGTTCTAACCTCTCCCTGTGCCTTTATCTGCTTTGGATATCTTATAATAAGCGGATCCTTCACTCCACCCTCATAAACCCATGTTTTATACCACTGGAATGGTGTATTGCCCGCATTTGCCCATCCTGTAGGATAATGCGGAAGCGAGTATTCATCACCTATCGTATCATAATGCTTTAATGCAAGCTCTACATCAACCGGATATTCCTCCGTGACATCCATGCTTCTGCTCTGGTTATAATGTCCATCTCTTCCACCTTCAGCGGATGCACCATTATCCGATGTAAGTACAATTATTGTATCATCCAATATACCAGCCTGCTCTAGATAATCTATCAATCTTCCTATCTGTGCATCCGTATGTTCAAGCATACCTGCAAATGTCTCCATATACCTCGCATATGCCTTTTTCTGGTTATCCGTAAGCAAGTCCCACGCTTCCACATATTCGTTTCTGTCTGTCAGCTCGGCATCCTGAGGTATAACTCCAAGTCTCTTCTGATTTTCAAACCATTCCTTACGAATCTCATCCCAGCCCTTATCGAATTTTCCTTTATACTTATCTATATACTCTCTTGGAACGTGATGTGGTGTATGCATTGCTCCATATGATAGATAAAGGAAAAACGGCTGCTCCGGATATGAAAAATGATGATTGTATATATATCTTATTGCATTGTCCGTGAAGTCCTCTGATGCGTGGTAGCCCTCATCAGGCTGCTTTGGCTGCTCAACCATGGTATTATCTCTGGTAAGTGTCGGATGCCACTGGTCATTATGTGCAGCAAGGAATCCGTAATAATTATCAAAGCCCTTAGCTAACGGCCAGTTGTTAAATGGACC
Source organism: bacterium (assembly GCA_963616385.1). Taxonomy (GTDB): domain Bacteria; phylum Bacillota; class Clostridia; order Lachnospirales; family Lachnospiraceae; genus Coprococcus_C. The sequence continues at coordinate 52,271 of CAVELH010000001.1, forward strand.
TGAGTCTGTTCTCTCATCATGTCCGCATAAATGCCATTTTCCAACGCAAAATGTACGATAATCATACTCCTTTAAGATTTCCGCAATAGTCGCATAGCTTGGATTGATTCCTCCCAGAGCATTATTTAATCCTGTCCTTCCCTCTGTTGTCGTGTTAACACCGACAGAATGATGATTAGCCCCTGTAAGCAGACTTGCTCTTGTCGCTGAGCAGACTGCTGTTGTGTGGAAGTTATTATACCTTAGTCCCTCCCTTGCCAGACGATCCATATTAGGGGTATTGATTGTTGAACCATAGCAGCCTAGCTGTGCAAAGCCTGTATCGTCAAGTAATATGTATATAACATTAGGCTTACCCTTAGAAGGGCTCTCACCCGGCTTAAATGTTATAACTGAATCATATTTTGACCTTCCTATTCTTCCTGTGAATTCTCCATTAACAGCCATAATACATTCCTCCCTGTTATTAATTGTTATTTAATTCTTTCTTTGCCTCATCGTAATATGTTGTATTTACAAATGAAGCTACATCAACCTTCTCTGTGATAATCTCATGTCCGAGCAGCCAGTCATTTAATTCATCAAAATGTGCAAGCTCTGTATCTGTTATTTCAGGTGACAAGGCATTAAGAACGTCATCAAACTCATAGTCCCTCTTAGTATAATCTGCTGTTATCGTCTCTGACGCTGTGCTGTCGTATAACACCTGTATATCATCGGTTATAGATTCGTTAGCACGAATTAATGCTTTATTTACTGCAACTGCAACCTCTGGTGACTTATCCAAAATACTATTTGTAGCAACAAAGAGATAAGTTGTGCTTCCGTCAGGTATATCTGCTCCTGTATCTATTACTGTGCCAAGTCCAAGGCTCTCCATGTAATACAGAGCACTAGGAACCATTACATAGGCATCCGCGTCCCCTGTCACCAATAATGACTGTGCATCACTTGTTGCATTTATAATATCTACCTTAGATGTATCTATACCTCTCGCTTCCGCATAATGTTCCCAGAAGAACTGTGAGACTGTTCCCTGTGCAACTATAACCTTCTTGCCCTCCAAATCCTTTGCCTCTTTTATATCTGGATTAGATGATATAATTGCATACTGCTGACGGCTGTTTACGGCAGCTATTACGGTAGTATCAATGCCATTGCTCTTGCTTGTAAATGCCGGAAAGTCTCCATATATTGCTCCATCAAGGTTTCCTGATGCTATAGCCTCATTAATCTCAGGGCCGCCTCCTCCAAAGGTTTCAAACTTAATCGTATATCCAACCTTATTAAGCTCCTCCTCCAGATATCCTTTTTCATATGCGACATTTCCAAGGTATGCAGTAAAGCTGTCATCCGAGCCGCCCACGCCTACACGAAACTCCTTTAATTCTTTATCATCTGCTGCCTTACTTTTTCCGCAGCCTGTCAAGCCAAATGCTGCCACTACAGCTATAAGTCCTGTTACTGCAAGTCTCTTAATCGTTTTCTTCTTCATAGTAATTCCCTCTTTCATTTTTTATTTATATAAACATATATTTATCTATGATTTTTTCTTCTCAATTTTGTTCCATGGTGTGAATGCGTTGCAGATTAATCCAACGCCCTTATCCATTAACACACCCGCCAGACCTACTACTATCATGCAGGCAATTACAACATTTGACTGCATATTACTCCTTGCGGTACTCATTCTGTACCCGATTCCGCTTGTGGCTGCTATAAGCTCAGCCGCTACAACCGCCATCCATGAACCACCAAGTCCAAGCCTTAGTCCAACTAATATCTGAGGTATTGCATGCGGCAGATATACCTTTACGAAGGTTTTCCACCTGCCAAGCTTATACAGCTTTGCAACCTCGATATATCCCTTCGGCGTGCTCTCAATTCCGCTCTGTGTATTTACAAGTATCTGGAAGAACGCAACCAACACAATAATTGCTATCTTTGAAGCCTCTCCTATTCCGCACCACAGAATTATAAGTGGTATCCACGCTATCATTGGAATCTGTCGTATAACAGTTATAATCGGTATAAACAGCTCCTTAACCGGACGAAACATACCTATCAGCGAGCCAAGTATAATTCCAAAAAAAGCTGATATAAGATAACCCTTGATTACTCTTGAAAGACTTACCAATAAATCTTCCTTTAGCTTGCCGCTTTTTATTAAATCAACAAATGCGTCACCCACCATCGGTATGGTTGGTAAAATACCTCTAGGCATAGAACCATATGTTGTTGTAAAATACCATACAAAAACGATTATTGCAGGGATAATTAACGCAAGTATTATCTTTCTCAAATAAGACGTTTTCATATATTTTCTCTCCTTTCGATGTTGTATTTTTATATCATGTACTCTATGTCAACGCTATCATCTGATTCTTCAAATAAATAGCCATATATTTTTTTCTTAACCATAGTGAAATCTATGCTGTTTCTTTTTCTCGCTGCCGAGCTTACCGATATAATATCCTTTATCTCTCCCGGTCTTGCACTCATCACAACAATTCTGTTTCCAAGAACTATCGCCTCATCTATATCGTGTGTGACCATCACCATTGTTGTGCCCTGCTCCTCCTTGATACGGATTATTTCCTTCTGCATCTGTATTCTGGTCAATGCATCTAGTGCACCAAATGGCTCATCCAAGAGTAAGATTGTAGGATTATTTGCCAAGCCTCTTGCAATAGCAGCTCTCTGTGACATACCGCCTGACAACTGTCCCGGATAACTATTTTCAAAGCCATGCAAGCCTACCAAATCTATATGCTTCTGAACCTTATCCTGCCGCTCCTCCTTTGACAGCCCTCCAAGACCAAATCCCACGTTATCCTTTATCTTCAACCATGGCAGCAATCTATGTTCCTGAAAAACCATTCCACAATTAGGTCCGGGACCTACTACATCATGTCCATTACGGCTTACTTTTCCTTCCTCGTAACTCACAAGACCGCACATTATTTTAAGTAAAGTACTCTTTCCACAACCGCTATGTCCCACAATCGTTACAAACTCTCCCGGCATAATTGATAGATTAATATCTTTTAAAACCTCTATTGGCTGTTTGTCTACGATAAATTTCTTGTTTAAGTGTTCAACCTTTATTATGGCATTGTCATTAGCTAAAGCTTCTTCTGTCATATCGATTACTCCTCTCTTCACTGCTCACTCATATGCTTGCCTGAGTTGATAATACGGATTATAGATACTCATTTACTTTTATACAAAGCTAATTATTGAAAACGTATTCACTATGCTGAAAGACTGTATTATGTTTTCACTTGTTTTGACTGATTTTCATGTGTTTTTATATGTTTTTCTGCCTGAAAATGTAATATTATGAAATCGTTTTCTATGTGGAAATATATGGAAAATCGACACGTTCACCGTTGTTTTAAGCTATTAATAACCTATATTTTTACTTATTTCTGACTTTTATTACATAAAAATATTTTATTATTAGCCTTTACATGTTATAATATGCATATTATTCCTACTTGTTTTGTAGGATATTGTGAGGTGGTAATATGTCTATAAAGAGAATTGCGGAAATAACAAATTCATCCCCTGCAACAGTGTCAAGAGTTTTAAATAACCCTAATTACAAATGTAAAACTCCAGGGATGAGAGAAAAAATATGGAAGGCTGCCATGGAGATTAACTACACTCCAAATGAAGCTGCACGCAATCTAAAAAAGGGCAATAATCGCCAAGCCCAAAATAATTACCACATAGATATACTCATGACAAGAATGGATGGTTACCATGCAGATCCATTTTTTGAAGAATTACTTAGAGTTGTTGAAAGTCAGATACATGAAAATTCATGTATTTTGTCCAGAGTATGGTATAAATCCCTGCTCTCAGATGAAGAAAAATGTGCACGAACCAATATTGACACATTATTTAAGGATATGTTCAAAAATTCCGATGAAACACAGGATGGTTTGATAATCATAGGGAAATGCTGTTCCAGTGCCATAG
>CAVELH010000002.1:0-48754 GCA_963616385.1 bacterium
CTGTAGGCGGATATATTATCTTTATATTAACTTCTACATCATCTAATGGTATTCCTGCATATAACTGCAATGACATACAATATACTGGCAATGACCAGGTTGCTCCCCAAAAGTCCATATACTCGGTCTTATCATTTATATAATATGTTATATTTCTACAGTCATAGGAAATATCAAAGGTAATCAACCCCTCCTCATCATATGCCTGTTGTTTCAAATTAATTTCTTTGAGTGTACGATTATATTCATACTTTGCCTGTGCCTGATTCAGCCTTGTAACACAATTCCCTTTACCATTTACCCATGCATCTTCGCATCTCTCCTGAACTTTGTTTCTTCTTGCACATTCCTCCGCGGTCTCTCCTGCATGTACTATCTGAGGCAATTCTATATCCACTGTCTCATTTCCCTTCAATGACACACATGGTATATAATCCCCCTTGAGTTCCCCATTAGTTTCTCCCTTCTTGTCTCTGTAAACATAAAAAGCATACGCTACTATCAGTATAAACATAAGGATATATATTACTATTGCCTGTTTTTTCTTTAACATATTATTCTCCTGCTTCATTATTCAAATTTGTCTAATATGCAAATTCCATAAATTCCGTACCTGCTGCCAATGCCGGTATTCCTACTTCAGGTTCTAAAACTATTAACGCAATTATAACTGCTGCTCCAACAGCACACACTGCAATATTAGAAATCTCTGCTAAAAATCCACCTAATGAAAAACCACTCACTGTTTCTTCCTGAGACTCCCATTCCGAGACACTATATATCTCCACCCCACAGGCATTATCCATAGACACACTATCATATGCCCCATTTACCTCGGCATAATTATATGTGGTTGTTATACCATTCTCAATTATAAAATTCCCAGAATTAGTATTCAATCCTACTGTACTAAATGCACTCGTGTTCTCATCTATATTATAACTATGTGTTAAAGAAAACTCGTCATTGGCTGCTGCTATATCCAAACTTGTAAAATCATATGTCGCTAACAAATGTACACATGCTTCCTTGTCCCCTGGTGAATAATCAACAGATATATGGTCATTGCCAACAGTAGTATACACCTCATTTCTATAGTATATATTCACCCCGGGATATATAGGTAAATCTACCCTGACATTATAAGGAAATTCTTCATCAGTCAAAAGAAAATATTGTTTTGCATATTGAATGCATTTCCATTGATACAATAACTTTTCTTTATCCGTCATATTATCAAAATCATCATAATCAATGCCATCATTTCCAAGTTGAGCTCGAATATATAGGGTTGCATTAAGCTCATCCTCCGCAATAATGTCATATATGCTTGCATCATCCTGTGCAAGACCAGCAGCGCTGTTATATGCATCAATCGCAAAATCTTTTAACGCAAACTCTTTATCTGACATACCATCAATAAGCTCTCTTAGCTTCTGGGCATTTACTGTATCATCCTGCTCTAAATATGCACGATTTTTTCCTAATATAATTTCCTGTTCTATAAGCTCATCACGTTTCTGACATAAGCTCTCTCTTATGCTGCTGTACTGACTTTGTATGTACGAATCGGAAAATGCATCTGAATTATTATCCGACATTGCATTGGTCAGGATTTGAATCATACTGTTTAGCTGGCTTATCTGCTCACCCACACCCTGTATACAGCTTGTAATGGTTTCCGAATATAACCTTCTATACATACTATACCTCCCTAATTTGCCATAAATTCTTCTACCGCTGCTGATAACTGCTGGTCAAGCAGCTCTGATTTTTGAGCAGCCAACAATATAATATCTGCATAGTTTGTCATAAAAGTACCTATATCACCGACTATACTATTTACCATATTTCTCATTTTTTCAAATTCCTCAGAATACTGTCCCTTATTTTTATTACCACCATAATAATAGTAGGACAGACTCTTTTGTATATTAATTACATCTTCTCCCAAATTCTTCATACGCGATGCCTTTAACTCTATATCACTATAATGTAAATCAGTCATATTTCTCTCCCCCTATGATAATTTATCATCTCTCTCAACATCTGTCAGAAACTCACCTGTCCTGCTTTTCACATTTTCCAACATTTCATTAAGAACTGATGATATATTAGTATAAAAAGACATATACTTATTAGACAATATCGTCTGTAATTCCTCACCATAATTATTCACTTCAAACAATGAATCACAGTTTTTCTTAAATACATCCAATTTTAATTCAACATCCGCTATCTTCTCTGCATAAAAATCACATACATTTACATAATATTCTTCATCCACCTGTAACTCAATCTCGCATCCTCCTGTTATTTATCATCATAATCCTTAATTTCACTATTCCAATGATTGATATTCCTTTGCGCTCCCTTTCTGGCAGTCTCTAAATGAGAACTGATAGCATTAAGCTTATTAATTATTCGCTGCAGCTCATACTCATTGAACATCTCATAGTTTCTTCCGTATAATGTTTCAAGCATTACTGAATCCACTCCATACTGTCTGAGCTTATTCATTACATTCCGGCATTGTCCCAGCCCTGTTGTTATGCTCTCTACAACCGAATTGTTCGTAGCAATTTTCTCTCTGTATGAATTTCTTTTTCCAACATAATGATTATATTTATTCACCATCTCATATCTTTCCATCAGCGTCCTCCCCCCTTTTATTAGACATCCTTCTATTGCAATAACATATAAGAATAAAATAGACTATTTTATGTATGTTGTCAACATGCAACAACTGCACATAAAAATACCGCACCAGAATCACAATCCATGTGTTCCGGTGCGGTAATCTTTATATCTTATTATTCTATTTAATTCAATTTATACCATATAATCAATCATCTGGAGAACAGCCTTGCCAAACTCCTCTGACTTCTGCTCTGCATCCTCGAAGTTCTTGCCAATTACACCATAGTAGAACTTAATCTTAGGCTCTGTACCAGATGGTCTTGCACATAACCATGCACCACCCTCAAGCTCATAATATACAACATTTGACTTAGGCAAGCCGGTTGGAAGTACAGCCATATTGAGCATGTTAGTTGCTGTATCGTTATCGTAGTTACGAGCCCAGAGAACCTTTAAGCCTGCGATTTCCTTAGGAGTATTCTCCTTGAGCTGGTTCATGATACTCTGTATCTTCTCAAGTCCCTCAATACCCTTCATAGTGAGAGTCTTGATACTGTCAATATGATAACCATACTTCTCGTAAATATCTATCATTACATCCCACAAGGTCTTGCCAAGTGACCTGTAATAAGCTGCTGCCTCACAGAGTGCCATAGTTGCTACTATAGCGTCCTTATCTCTTGCATGAGTACCGATAAGGCAACCGTAGCTCTCCTCAAATCCAAAGAGGTATGTTCCGTTATGCTTTGTCTCAAACTCAAGCATCTTCTGTCCGATATATTTGAAGCCTGTAAGAACCTCAACAAGCTTAACTCCGTAATGCTTAGCCATTCCATCAACCAGATTAGTTGTAACGATTGACTTAACAAGCACACCATCCTCTGGCAAGCCCTTAGTAGCCTTTATCTGTCCTATCTCATAATCAGCAAGCAGACTTCCTGACATATTACCTGTAAGGCAATGATACTCGCCTTCCTTATCTCTTACATATACTCCCAATCTGTCTGCATCAGGATCAGTAGCTAAAACTAAGTCCGCGTCATGCTGCTTAGCAAGTGCAAGTGCAAGTTCAAATGCCTCTGCTGCCTCAGGGTTAGGATAGCTGACTGTAGGGAAATCTCCGTCAGGGAGCTCCTGCTCAGGCACAACATAAACATTCTCAAATCCAAGCTCTCTTAAGATTCTTCTTGCAGGAATATTACCTGTTCCATGTAAAGGTGTATAGACAATCTTTAACTCACTGCCATACTTGTCAATACATTCCTGATGAATAACGAGCTTCTTTAACTCTGCCATATATGCATCATCTATTTCCTTGCCGATAGACTCATATAAGCCCTCGTGTACAGCCTCCTGCTTAGGCATTGTCTTGGCATCCTGTACAGTGATAGACTTAACCTCTCTCATAATACCTGCATCGTGAGGTGGTGTAATCTGAGCGCCATCCTCCCAATACACTTTATATCCATTATACTCAGGTGGATTATGACTTGCAGTAACATTGATACCTGCAACACAGCCAAGATATCTTACCGCAAATGACAACTCTGGTGTAGGACGAAGTGACTCAAATACATACGCCTTAATTCCGTTTGCAGCAAGACAAAGAGCTGCAACATCAGCGAATTCAGGTGAGCATCTTCTTGAATCATATGCAATCGCAACTCCCTTAGACTGCTTCTTACGCTTAATAATGTAATTAGCAAGTCCCTGAGTTGCCTTGGCAACAACATAATTGTTCATTCTGTTAATGCCGGCACCAATGATGCCACGAAGACCAGCCGTTCCAAACTCAAGCTCAGCATAGAAACGTTCCTTAATCTCCTTCTCATCATCTTTAATTGCAATAAGTTCCTGTCTTGTCTCCTCGCTGAAAAATGGATCTGTCATCCACTCCTCATACACCTTCATGTAATCCATGATGTTCCTCCTTTTTATTCAACCAAATCAAGCAATGACGTCAATGCAGGATAACTGTATTCATCGTCCTTACCATTATCTGTTGTCTGTATAGTATAGCTTTTTATTAAAAACCCTGTTTTATACAAGGTTATAGTATGCGTACCTGAAACCTTCGGAAATGACACCGGAGCCACACCGACATAGTCACCGTCAAAATACACTCCTGCTCCGACTGGCGCTTTTACCGTTATCTTATTTCCTGTTATATCAGCTTCCGTTGTAGTCTGGCTGCTGCTCTCCGTGGTCTGTGAATCGCTTTCAGATGACTGACTGTCACTGCTGCCTGTCTCCTCACTGCTTGTGTCATCACTACTTTCCGTAGTGTCCTCTGTGTCATCCTCCAACGCAGTTAAATTAATCTTAAATGTCTCAACAGACTCATCTATAGTGAAGCTTCCCCTGAATGTCTTATATCCGTCTGCCTCGACCTTAATTCCATAGCTTCCGTACAGTCCGGTATATACATTACCCTCAATCTGATTGCCCGACACATATATCACTGCCTCCGGCGGTGTAACCTCAAATGCAGCCGAGCCTGATGGAATAGCGATATCCAAAAGATTAACCTCTATCTCCTTGCCACGCGTAACAGTGACCTCCTTGCTTGCACTATATCCACCCTTATTTATTCTTAAAACATACGAGCCTTCCCTAACTGTGAGAAGCATATCTGTAGTTACGGGAACTATTACATCATATCCAATTTCAACCATTCCACCAACATATGTGTCCTGATGATTAAGTCTCACATATCCATGGCCTAACTCTATAACAACCGATACAAGCTTACCTGAATACAGGTATAAGGTAACCTGATCCTCGGTATTAATCTCTGATATATCAATCAGCGTATCTCCGTCAAATGCCTTCACATATTCTGACATTGCACAGCTTGTTCCCTTATATGTTGCCTTTCCGGCATCAACATCTGCCGAAAACTTATTGATAGACTTTCTTACCTCTGCACTCGTGCTTACGGAAATACTTACAAGCTTCGCTGTATCTGAATAATACACCACATCAACAAGCATACCCGCCTTCATGGACTCTATACTTATATCTGTGCCATACGAATCTGTCACCTTAACTCCACCATGATATATGAGGGAATTAGTACCTCCGGTAAGACAATCCATAACTCCAACTATATTATGCTCCATATCAACACTTAAAAGCACAGCAGTCATGCTCTTCTCATCATGACTTATCACTGTCTCCTCAGTATCATCATACACCTTGACGTCACCGCTTGAGGAACATCCTGTGCAGATACAAAAAAGCATCATTAAAAATATGAATACAATCTTTTTGCGCATTGAACCACCTTGTTTTCTGATGCAAATCTCAAATATGTCACACATTTATATAAAATGGGACATAACATAGCTATCATATTATACAAGATATTTTTTAAAATGTGAAGTGATTATACATATTTTTTAGTTTTTCAAGGATAACTTGCTTTTTATCCTCATCAGCAATGACCTTCTCAAGTTTCTCAAGCATCTTAGGTGAAAGCCAGTTCTTCGATGAATTGATATATTGATTGCTTATTTTGTAGAATTTTTCAGGATATCTGTATTGTACATATATGTAATTTATGTCCTCAGAGGACAACGGACAGATTTCGTTATACTGACCGATAATCTGCTCTGCCACCGCAAAATTATAATTATTCTTCTCTAATGCCTTTCTCATAAAATGATACAGGTCATTTAGCTGGTTTCCCACATAGAAACGGTCAAAATTAATCGTTCCCTTCACGACTACACTTCCATCATCTTGACCTACAAGTACACTGTGCTGATTATACATTCCATGGCAATATCCAAGATGAGTGGTATTTATCTCAGGCTCCCCCCCATCTGACATAGAATCCATCTCGCACAGCTTAGCCTGCTCATAAAAGTAATCATATGCCTTTATGTAAACACTCTCAAATTCCCTGCGTTTTTTCTGTCTCGCAATGAAATTCCTTACACGCTTAAGCTCCCTGTTTCTTCTCCTGAAATCGTTACACACTCTTATATGTACATCCCCCTCTGTGCTGTTCCACACATTTTGGCAAACAAGGTGAAGAGACGCCAGATTTCTTACTGCGGCTGACACCTCTTCAGGAGAGCCAAGGCTACATTCCTTACCATCAAAAAAGCAACGCATTACATAGGGATTATTATATCTGTCATATGTCACAAGTTCATCCCTGTTATTCTTCACGCATCTGTCAATATTCCTGAATCCCATATCGTACAGTTTTTCCTTGAACTGGTACTCTGCCATCAGTCTGCTTTCATTTACATCAGGTGTCTTAACCTGATAAAGACCGGCATCCGTCACAAGTAATATTGCCCCTCTGCCACGCATGGTTTGACGGATTTCCATATCATATGCTTCATATACTTCAGACATTTTATCAGACAAAAAAATCCCCTCCAAACATCAATCTTGTTAATTGTATGTCCAAAAGGGATATTTCATTCCTAATATTATTTATTATTTAGCTTGTCTGACACAATTTTTAATAATTGTTCCTTAGTGTTAAGCGATGGCTCATCAAGAACCAACTCAAGCAGCTCATGTAACATAACTCCAAGCTCCCGTCCGGGCTTCATTCCACAGGCTATAAGCTGTTTTCCGTCAACTGCAAGCTCCGCTATGCTTATGCACTGTGCCTCACTCTCTACTCTGTCATACATAGCCTCCATGTCAGCTATTGCTTTCAGCTTCTCCTCGCGCCTGTATTCGCTCTGCCCCGCCATGTCAGCTCTGCGGATTGTCATATAATCATTATAATTATCCTTCCCAAGCTTACCTAAGAATCTGCGAAATGCTTTTATTCCCACTCCGCCGCCTATGCCGTAGTCGTGGTTTTTCACAAGTCTGCATACAGAATCTATCGTGTGGTTATCAAGCTTAAGCCTCCTCAGGATAACCCTTGCCATATCAGCACCCTTATCCTGATGTCCATAGAAATGGTCAACTCCCGCTTCATCAGTAGTCTTGGTTACTGGCTTGCCAACATCATGCAGCAATGCTGCATAGCGCATTATCATATTAGCAGGCACATTCTTCATAACCTCAATGGTATGAAGTCCCACGCTATATATATGGTATGGATTGTTCTGCTCGGTCTGCATCATGGCATCAAATTCCGGAAGGAAAACTGCTGTAAGACCAAGCTCATACGCCTTTACAAGTAATTCAGGATGATTAGAGATAATCAGCTTAGTAAGCTCAACCTGTATTCTCTCCGCACTTATATCCTTCAGGAAACGCGCCTGCTTTTTCATAGCACATTCCGTCTTATCTTCAATGGAAAAGCCTAACTGTGCCGCAAATCTCACCGCCCTCAGTATGCGGAGCGCATCCTCGTCAAATCTCTCATATGCATTGCCGACACATCTTACAATTCCATTTTCAAGGTCCTCTCTGCCACCAAACAGGTCAACTATCCCCTGACTGTCATTGTATGCCATAGCATTGATGGTGAAGTCACGCCTCTTTAAGTCCTCAGCAAGACTAGCCGTAAATGTTACTTCCTTCGGTCTCCTGTGATCCTCATACTTTCCATCCACCCTGTATGTCGTTACTTCATATGCATAGTCGGTATGCATAACCTCCTGTCCGTAAAAAGAGGCATCCATAGCTGAATATTTTTTATCGACCAATACCGTAACTGTTCCATGCTGTATTCCGGTATCTATTGTCCTGTGAAATATTCTTTTTACCTCTTCCGGTGTAGCGGAGGTTGTGATATCCCAGTCATTTGGCTTTTTGCCAAGTATGCTGTCTCTCACACAGCCGCCAACTATATAAGCTTCATATCCATGAGATGTCAGTTCGTCTATAATATACCCGGCACCTGCTGGCATCCTTATTTCCATGTTATTCCTCTATTCTAATATGCTCTACCAAAGTAAACCATCTTCTTAGCAGGCTTTCCACAATGTACACATACGTCTGACAATGTCTCCTGCTCAAATGGCATACATCTTGTTGTAGCACCTGTCTCATCCTTGATTGCTACCTCGCATGCCTCATCTCCACACCACATAGCCTTTATAAAGCCCGGCTTATGCTCAAGTGTATCTGTGAACTCATCCCATGTTGTAGCGGTGTAAGTATGTGTATCACGATGCTTCTTGGCGCGCTCAAACATATCATTCTGCATTGTCTCTAAGAGCTCGCCAATCTTAGTCTCAAGCTCTGCAAAAGGTACTACTGTCTTTTCTCTTGTATCTCTTCTTACTATAACTGCCTGTCCAGCCTCTATATCCTTAGGACCTACCTCAACACGAAGTGGAATTCCTCTCATTTCCTGCTCAGCAAACTTAAATCCAGGATTCTTATCTGTTGTATCAACCTTAACTCTATACTTATCAGCAAGAACACTTCTAAGCTCCTCTGCCTTCTCAAGCACGCCCTCCTTCTTCTGCATGATAGGTACTATCATAACCTGTGTTGGTGCAACATGAGGTGGAAGTACAAGTCCGCTGTCGTCACCATGAACCATGATAATAGCTCCGATAAGTCTTGTTGTCATTCCCCATGATGTCTGGTGAACATACTGGAGCTTATTGTCCTTATCTGTGTACTGTATTCCAAATGCCTTTGCAAAACCATCACCGAAGTTGTGGCTTGTTCCGGACTGAAGTGCCTTTCCATCATGCATAAGTGCCTCTATTGTATAAGTAGCTTCTGCACCCGCAAACTTCTCCTTGTCTGTCTTACGTCCCTTTATTACAGGTATTGCAAGAACCTCCTCACAGAACTTTGCATATACATTAAGCATCTGTATTGTTCTCTCCTCTGCCTCCTCTGCAGTTGCATGAGCTGTGTGTCCCTCCTGCCATAAGAACTCTCTTGAACGAAGGAAAGGTCTTGTCTCCTTCTCCCATCTTACAACTGAACACCACTGATTATATACCTTTGGTAAATCTCTGTATGACTGTATCTCCTTCTGATAGAAATCACAAAACAATGTCTCTGATGTAGGTCTTACACATAATCTCTCCTGAAGTGGATTAAGCCCTCCATAAGTTACCCATGCTACCTCAGGTGCAAAGCCTTCTACATGATCCTTTTCCTTCTGAAGCAGGCTCTCAGGTATAAACATTGGAAGATATACATTCTCAACTCCTGTAGCCTTAAAACGTGCGTCAAGCTCCTTCTGAATAAGCTCCCATATAGCGTAGCCTGTAGGCTTAATTACCATACATCCCTTTACGCTTGTGTAGTCTATAAGCCCTGCCTTTATAACTACATCTGTATACCACTGTGCAAAATCCTCATCCATAGAGGTAATCTGTTCTACTAATTTCTTATCCTTAGCCATTTTCTTATTCCTTCCTATTAACTATTTTTATTATTCATACTCATCCATTTCTATTACATCAAATGCTTTGCCATCAGGCTCATGCTTAAATACTAACTCCTCACCCGTTACGGGGTGTTCAAGCTCTATTCTCGATGAATAAAGTGCTATCTCTGTGTACTTCTTTTTGGTCTTTGCAAACTTTGGGTTATATTTGGTATCACCCCAGATTCCACATCCACGGCTTGCCATCTGTGCTCTTATCTGATGATGTCTGCCTGTGATAAGCTCTATAAGAACATACGACAGCACACCCTCACTCGTCTCAAACACATCTATCACTTCATAATAAAGCTCTGCTCTCTTAGCTCCCTTGTCACCCTTTTTCACAACCCTTGTCGTGTTGTTCTTCGGATCTCTTGCAAGATAATCAACAAGCTCGCCATCCATATCGGGCAATTCGCCTGTAAGAACAGCCTGATAATACTTGGTTATCGCGCCATCCTGCATCATATCAGAGAGCTTTGCCGCTGTGTCCTTATCCTTCGCAAATATCATAACTCCACCGACAGGTCGGTCAAGTCTGTGAATTACAGCAACATAGGGCTCTTCATCACTATCTGATTTGTCAAATAAATAGTTCTTAACTATCGTGACCATATCCTCGTCATTCGACTTATCCCCCTGTGAGGGCACGCCACATGGCTTAACACATGCAAGCATATAGTCATCTTCATATAGTACGTTTAATTTCATATTTTTCATCCTGTTTATATAATGTTTGTGAACAATACACTAACTTTGAGAATATCATTTTTGAGCCGAAAATGCAACCTGTTTGTTGCCGGCAAACATACGAAACTGTTGTCGTAAAGCATATGACATGTTACCATCAATAATACAAACTCTATTACTGTTAATTTTATAAATTTGACGTTTATATTATAGCATATCGGGGTTCGGCAATAGTCACAAAGTCGGGACCGCTCCCGCTTAATTGCTCCGAGCATCGGCACTAAATTCGTGCTCCGCACTCATTAAGTGCCGGCAGTCGCAAATGTCCCTTTTTGTGACTATTGCTGAACCCCGATATATTACAAAATAAATAACATTTTTATGTGATTTACGATAACTATCGATTTCTTCGGAACAGTCCCCTTGGCTTTGTTGCCGCAACCTCCGCGTTTGCAAGCTGCATCTGCCTTAGCACCTCGTCTAACTTTCTAAATCTTGCCTCCTCCTTCTCCTCCTTTTCACGCATAACAGCGTCAAATTGCCGCATAACGTCCGCTGTTATCTCAGATTTTATTGAGGTTGTTATTATGTCCTTATTCTCTCTTAATGCATTTGCAACTATTTTATTCATGGCAGCCTGTACCTGCACAAGCTTAAAGTCAACTACCTTTATATCTTTATCTCTTGAATTATCATCTGACCTGTCAGCAGTCTCATTGACGGGTTTACTCTCCACCTCGCCTTTTGCAGGCTCGTCCTTTCTTCTTTTATCTATTCCCGCCTTTATATCCTTTAAAGACAATCCATTTTGTTTAAGCTTCTGTATCTCCCTAAACATCCTTATATCCTGCTCCGTGTAATATCTATGTCCCATATTATTCCTCTTTATTTCAAGTCCAAGCTCATCCTCCCAATACCGAAGCACATGTGGTTCTACCTTAAGCTGTATGGCTGCCTCCTTTATGCTCATTTCCATATTTTATTCCTCCTATTTCTATAAATGAATACCTGCTCAATGTTATTTATGTATATGGATTAAAACCGCTCACACATATACTCAGCTATACTTTAACACATATCCACTTTCAGATATTCCTGTTTCGTGCTCTAAATTATCCGCTTTTGTTACATTATCTGACATAGATTTGATTTTTTTGTTTGTTCTGTATATAATCGTCTATATTGTTGTATATTAATGATGATACATTTTCATCTTATGGCAGGAGGGTTTTATGAGAAAATTTAAAAATGCGTTTTTGGCATACACGCTTGCCGTGGCAATGCTTTTGTGTGCCGGATGTGGCAAGAAATCTGACACCACTACTGAGGCTGTAACTGAGACAAATTTAAGCACCAACAGTGACAGCACATCAGATGTATCCACAGATAATGATGCCAAGGAAGTGATGGCTGATCCGACAACACCTGAGGCTATAGCTGAGCAGGAGAAATTTGACGAATATCTTAACGATTCATTTGAGGTAAGTGTAGTCAGTGATACCTTAACCTTACATTATAATCTGGCTCATCCGGAGGATTACGGAATTACACCTCCTGAGGTTACTTATGGCGATACCGACATGACCGAGGAAGGACTTCTCGCTGACAAAACCGAGACAGAGAACGAGCTTGAAGAGCTTGAAGGCTTTGACCGTGAGCTTCTGACATACGACCAGCGTTTCACATATGATATATTGTACAACCAGCTTGAGACTAACCTTGAGTCATATGATAATCCTTATCTTTATGAGCCATTTGCATATACCAGCGGTCTGCACAGCAATCTTCCTGTAACTCTCGCAGAATACACCTTCTACGACCAGGGAGATGTGGATGATTACCTCAAGCTTCTTGAGCTTACACCTGACTATATTCAGATTTGCCTTGATTTTGAGCAGGAAAAGATAGAGCGTGGTTTATTTATGAATACTCATTCCGCAAATGAGGTAATAAGACAGTGCTCTGAGTTTATCCAGAAGCCGGAAGAAAATCTTCTCATAGAAACCTTTAACGATAATATAGAAGAAGTTCCAGACCTTACCGATGAGCAGATAGCAGATTATAAGCAGGCTAACCATGATGCTGTAATAAATTACATTATACCTGCTTATCAGAATATAATAACCTTCTTCCAGTCAAATAAGAATGAAGGTGAAAACGACCTTGGACTTTCTCATTTTGAAGGAGGTAAGGAATATTACGAGTATCTCATAAGGAGTGATGTCGGCTCGGACAAAACTCCTGAGGAAATCATTGAGCTGCTTGACAATAAGCTTGACAGCATAATGTCTGAATATTATCAGGTCGCAACAAGTGACTACGATACCTACTCTCAGTATTTTAATGATTCCGATTCTCTATATGAAGATATCGATCCAAAGGAAACCATTCAATACTTTGAGGATGCAATGGGTGACCGTTTCCCTGAAATTCCTGATATTGATTTCACCGTTGAGCCGGTTCATGAATCGTTACAGGATATTGTAAGTCCTGCATTTTACATGACACCTCCACTTGATGATTACGAAAATAATTCCATATATACCAACTTAAATAGTGACGGTGCAGGCTCTATCTGGTCTACCTTAGCACATGAGGGTGTTCCAGGACATATGTATCAGTTTGTATATTTCCTGTCACACAATCCTGAGCCTATACGTGCTCTCCTTAGCTTCAAGGGTTATCAGGAGGGCTGGGCAACATACGTTGAAATGATGTCCTTTGATTATTATACTGATTATCCAAATGATATGTATGCAGACCTTGAGAGAATAAATTCTGAATTAAATCTGATTGTAAGTGCCAGAATAGAGATAGGTGTCAACTACGAGGGCTGGACTCTTGAGGAAACCAAGGACTACCTTGAAACAAATGGATTTAATGGAGATGCGGCAAGCGACATTATGAACTACGTCATAGCTGAACCTGCCAACTACCAGATGTACGTTCTCGGCTGGCTTGAATTCGAGGAACTCCGCGATTACGCAGAGACAGAGCTTGGTGATAAGTTTGACGAGTGTGATTTTCATCAGGTTATCCTTGATGCCGGTCCATGTCAATTTTATCTCCTTCAGGACAGGGTTGAGCAATATGTAAATCAACAATAAATACGCTGATATCAATTACATTTGCAGCTGATATATAATTAAAATAAGTCGCAATGCAGATTTTATATTATCTGTGTTGCGGCTTATTTTAAATATAAGGTTTTTTTAACCGTAAGTTGCGTGATTTTATATATTAATGTGTTGCTTTTTGCACGATATTTCAGTTGTTATTTATTGCTTTATATATTATAATTATTATGTTCTGTGCAACTATAAGGTTACAGAACATACACTATATATAAGTACATATAATAAGTATTATCATAGTGTTACTTAAAGGAGGATGAGTTATGAAATGTTCAAAGTGTGGTACAGAGCTTGAAGCGGGAGTTTCTTTCTGTACTGTATGTGGTACCCCTGTAGCAAAGCCACAGGCGGACGAAGAAAAAACAGTATTAGTTAATCAGGACATGATGGGACAGCCTCAGGGATTCCCAACACCTGCACAGCCTGGATTCCAGCAGCAGGGTAACACAGGCTTCGGTCAGCCTATGGGACAGCCTCAGGGCAACACAGGTTTTGGTCAGCCTATGGGACAGCCTCAGGGCAATACAGGTTTTGGTCAGCCTATGGGACAGCCTCAGGGCAATACAGGCTTCGGTCAGCCTATGGGTCAACCTATGGGACAACAGCCAGGCATGAACCCTTATGGTCAGCCTATGTATAATCAGGCACCAAGAGCTCCTAAGCAGCCTCGTAAGCCACTTTCTAAGAAGGCTAAGATTGGCATAATCTCAGGTGCTATTGCAGTTGTTGTTTTGATTGTGTTCTTTGTTGTATTACTTCCTATACTTACAAGAGCTAAGTTAAAGGGTGAGTATATATACACAGATTCATGGGATGATGATTACACATTTATCTTTGATAATGGTACATATCTCTGTTATGACTATTATGGTGATTTGACCGATGCAGGAACATATACCATAAAAGATAATAAAGTTACTCTTACAGATATAGAGGGCAATACAGACACAGCAAAGTTTGATGCTGATAACAATGTATTTAAGTACTCAGGTGATAAGTATAAGTCAACAAACAAGAAAGAAACAATAGACTTCACATTGCCAGAGAACTACCTCGAAACAATCAAAGAGCCTGTAGAGACAGCTATCAATAAGATACTTGAAGATGAAGATATCTATGATGATGTATATTGGAGCGATGCATACATTGATGATGATTCCCTTAAGAATCCTTCAACAGACTTTGAGAAGCAGCTTGCTATAGAACTTAATTATACAAGCGACAAAGCACTTCAGACATTGATGGAAGAAGGATATCTTGAGATATATGTATATATTTCATATGATGGGGATATAGAAATATCATTTGATACATATTAATATATAACATATAATGTCATATATGTATGATAGAAGTTGCAGATGCTACACAATATCATACAACATAAATAAATCACACCAGAGCATTTCTGGTGTGATTTATTTTATGTCTATGTAATTGTTTTAATTATATAACAACATATCACTAACATTTTTAAATATGCAAATATAATATATGTATATGTTATGGGAGTATACTATAGATACCTAAGCAGACCGTTATGAACACATCGGCACTTAGCGAATGCTCCGCATGAGCTTAGTACCGCTATGTGTTCATATGAGCGCAAGCGCGTCTGCGAGGTATCTTATAGTATACCCAATATAACGCATATCTTAATCTTCCTTCTTATCGATATACTTATTAAGTGTCTCAACAACAGTATTGAGATTATAAGGCTTAGCTATGTAATCATCTAACTTATTCTCTAAGATACGTTCCTTATCTCCGAACATTGCTCTTGCAGTAACAGCGATTATCGGAAGTCTCTTTCTGTGTTCCTTCTGCTCTATCTCACGAATTTCCTGAGTAGCAGCTATACCATCCATAACTGGCATCTGAACATCAAATAACGCTGCATCGTATGTCTTTTGCTTGAATAACTCTATGGCCTTCTCACCATTCTCAGCTATATCATATGAGAAGCCTGCCATACCAAGGAGCTTACCGATAACCTGCTGGTTTACAGGCTCATCCTCTGCTACAAGAATACGAGCCTTGCTGTGTGCATTGATAGAGAACAATGCTGCATCATCCTGCTTCTTATCTGCATCCTTCTGTGAATCAACCTCAGCAGCCTTTACAACCTTAAGAGGTATCTCAGCTATAAATGTAGAACCAATTCCCTCTTTACTCTGAACAGTAATTGTACCGCCCATAAGCTCTGCAATCTGCTTAGAAATAACAAGTCCAAGACCTGTTCCACCATACTTTCTTGTATCTGATGAATCTACCTGAGAGAATCTGATAAAGAGCTTATCCATATTCTTCTCAGAGATACCGATACCTGAATCAGCTACAGCAATTCTTATATTAATCTTCTCCTTGTCCGCATCTATGGCAGCTATCTTAACTCTTACACTACCCTCAGATGTGAACTTAAGTGCGTTAGATAACAGACAGTTAAGTATCTGCTGAATTCTCTGTCCATCACCCTTGACAAGCTTAGGAATGTTATTACCAAAGTTACAATCAAGTGCAAGTCCCTTGTTGGTTGCAAGTGGAACCTGTGCAGCAACAGTTTCTTCTATAGCACTCTTAATATCAAATATCTCTTCCTTAAGGTTATACTTACCAGCCTCAAGCTTACTTATATCAAGAATATCATTAATCAATCTAAGGAGTGTATCAGCACAATTCTTTGCAGTGTAAAGGTTATCTCTGTAATCTGCCTGCAAATCATCTGCCATAAGTGTAAGCTGAAGCATACCGAGAATACCATTAATAGGAGTTCTAATCTCATGGCTCATGTTAGCAAGGAACTCAGCCTGAGTCTTATATGCAGCATTAGCATCCTCAATAGCCTTAGAGAGCTTATTCTCTGTCTCCTTCTGGTCTGTGATATCTATAACTACCATGTTGATGTAGTCTGACTCTGATTTATACATTACTGTATTAAATACCTTGCCAAGCTTCTCCATGGTAATCTCAACATCCATCAGGTCTCCCTCTTTTGTACCTGATGTGTTATATGCTGTAAACCATGCATTGATATCCTGAAGAACCTCTATCTTGCTCTCTCCAAGAATCTTGCCCTCGTAATCAGAAGCATCAAGATTAAAGTAGCTTCCAAACTTCTCATTTGCCTCCACTATACAATAACCATTGCTGTTACCCATAGAATCCGTTATAATCTTTGCCTGTGCAAAGCCTATCGGGAGGTTCATGAACAATTTCTTGTACTTGTCAATCTTTGAATGTCCTGATAATTCATTTCCACATAGGGCAAACAACACAAATCCTGTTATTGCCGCTGACAGAATACCTGTAATAATTCCCGCAGGCACCGCCTTAAATACAGCACCAAACACTATACCGAGAACAATCTCTAAGACGACTGCAATTATAAGAACCTTCTGCCACCCCAATTCCTTTAGTTTTTCCATAATCTGAAACACCCCTATCTTGCCTTATTGTTTTTATAATATATTACTATACATTTGAATTTCGGTCAATCTCATTATTGTTATTTTTTACTAGTTTTTCACTAGCATTTTTATTACTATTGTGCATTAATCCTAAGATAAATACCAACATTGACACCAATGTAACCACTATTCCTATGTATAATCCCTCAGGAGTATAAATAAACTCAAGCTCATGCTCACCCGCATCAATGTCAGCACCTATAAATGCACCACAAGCCTTGTAATAATCAGCCTTTTTGCCATCAACCTTAAGTGTCCAGCCCTTATCATATGGAATAGAAGTAAACAAAGTCTGTCCTTCATCTATATTAATAATTCCATGCACATATCCATCAGCGTAATCATCAACATCAAGCATATTTTTGCATAAATCCTCATATACACTTCTGTATGCCACCTCATCAAAGGTTGCCATATACAACGATGCCGTTGCCTGACTAGCACTTATATTCTTATAGCAATACTCAATAGATACATAGTCACCCTCTGAGAGCTTACCGAGATGGAATATCTGTATCTGATATCTGTCATACGCATATTCCTCACCATTAATATAGATGTGAATCTTATTTATGCTGTTGCCGCGACAGTTAATATAATAATCTCCATCTCTAGGTACAGAGAATGCAACCATAAATGAAGCATCTCCGGCTTTATCAGGTGTATAAGTTATTGTCTGGTTGTTCACGGTTGCTGTACATGTATCACTTGTAACCATCAAGCCCGGCAGCACCGTATTCATAAATGGAACTCCGCCCGTCATTGCGTATGCAAGCGAATTCTGACCGTTAAGAGGTAAGTTGTCATCCCTGTTCCAATCCTTCACTGACTCTGACACCGCAAATCCAAGAGAAAGCGGGTATGGATTCTTATATATTCCAACGCCCTGCTCCTCTGTCATATAGTCAAATGCATAGTTGTTTAAATCTCCATCTCTGTAGAACAGATATTTCACGTTAAATATAGAGTTCGTAAATGGAGTTGAACCCATGTATAAAAATTCATTTGCGCCTGTATAAAATCCAAGCCTGCCCATTGTATGGACTGCCTCGCCCAAAACTGTAGAGCAAAATGTACCAACACTCGGCATACTATACCAGGTTGCCTCATCAAGAACCTTTGAATCCATAAGCTCAGCACGATAAAATCCGTTATTATTAACAGCCTCAATCGCTCTCACCTTATCATATGCCGCAGTCACAGCAGGTGAAGTGCTGTAATTGCCATGATAATCTGCATATCCGTTGTCGCCAAAGCCATATGCCGCATTTGCTATAATTTCAAGTGAGCATACCACCGTAAAGGCTATCACAAATACCTTTTTCTTAAGCATCTTAGATGAGTAAAATGCACAAACGGCTGCATATATGAGAAGCATAACGGCTGACCATATAAGCACTCTGTCAGGAATACCGCCATCCGACTCCAATGAGCACAGTGCAATAAATACCATGGAGAGCATTGCCGAAGCTATTATGTATGGTGTTTTTATTTTTCTCATATGCCTTAGCACATCATAAGCCATCACAAGCAGGATAAATATATACAGGAATGAAAATCTGTTTGGTATTCCATACTGGTCATGCATTCCATGCCATATAAAGTTAGGGGTTGTCGCATTAAAGCTTATCATCAATATGGCAAGCAGCAAAACCTTGCTTATTTTCTCCCTTAGACATATTTTCCTGTCAAATATATAGAGAAACATTGCAAATACCGCAAACATACCACAGTAAAGATTGGCATTCCCATCAAATGTCTGGTTCGTTATCGGCTCAGTGAGGAATAGCTGTTGTCTGAACATATTGAATATGTTGCCATACCACTCCCATTTTGGTATATCTGCCTTGGCTGAGGAGGTTGCCATAATTCCGTAATATGCAGGTATCAGCAAAAATGCCGACAAGCCGCCTGCCACCAATGAATATATCGCAAATCTTATTCCATGTATGAAAAATGCTTTGATTCTTCTGTGGTTGTACGCAAAGAACCATAGCACAAGAAACAGGCATACGATAAAGCCTATATAATAATTACAGTACAGGCAATAAAAGAGCGAAAGCACATACATCTTAGGATTGCCATCCTCCATAAGACGTTTAAAACCAAGTATTACTAGCGGGAATATCATAATGCAGTCAAGCCACATTATGTTCCAGTTATATCCTATTACATAGTTGGAAAGGGCATATGCAAGCGCTATACCTATTATCACAGGATTTCTGCTCTTGCCATTCTCGTAGCTTCCATCTACCAGCTTCGCATTCTTGTATGACAGAAAATAAGCCATGCTTGAGGCACTTAAAGAAAGCTTTAATGCTATGATTAACGTAAATGCCGTCGGCAGATTCTCCTTGCTGAACAACAAAAACAGATAATTAAACGGGCTTGAGAGGTAATATGCCGACAGCGACATAAAATTAGAGCCCAAGGCTATATTCCATGTATAGAACAGGCTTCCCTCGTTGACAAGCTTATTTCTGTACTCTGCAAAGAATGGCAGATACTGGTGCAGGCTGTCAATCAGACTTAACGAGTTAGGTCCAAAGGGCATAACCTTTTCTGCTATCGCAATTATCATAACAAGAACAAGCACTATCAAAAAAGGACAATATATACAATAATTATCCTTCACCTTGTCAGCAATGCTTCTTCTCTTCTCACGAAATACAAATACCTTGCTAAAGAAATAATTCAAAACTATAACTATGAACTGCACTACAAGCTTAGATACAAGCTCATTTAATCTGAAGCTGTCACATAGTATGGCAAAACCCAACACCTCAACTGCCATAGATACAACTCTTGCACCGACAAAGCTTAATGCCTCGACAACCGCCTGACCTATCCCCTCTGTCTTACTCCTGAATACAAAGAATTTGTTTGCAAAATATGCAAATGTTATAGCCATACAAATGGCTATAACATTACATACATTCCTATCTATAGTTGTAAGGGTTCTCAGTAAATAAAATGCAATTAAATTAACAAAGGTTGTACATCCGCCTGCAATTAGATAACGTATCTTATCATTATTCAGGAATCTATTTATGAGTCCCAACATATCCTACTCCTGTCTACTGTAATCCTGTCAAAAGATATATAAGTGGTGAATTCCAGTATATAGTAACCTCATTACATGAGAAGCTCTGTGAGTTATCAACATAGCAAAGTGCAGGTGATACTCCGTATAAAACTGCATTTGCGTATGGATCCTCAAGACCGCTGTCTGCACCACCAACTAACATACCAGGCATTGTCTCTCCGAGAACCTGTGATGGTCTGTGATGTGTGCTTACAGGTGACAACTGACCATATCCTGTAACATAACAGTAGCCTGTACCATTTACACCGAAGATATAATCTCTCTGTCTCTGAGCATACTCAAGATATTTGTCATTAGCCTCAAGGTTGTTAGCCATGAGGAACAACATTCCATCATTGGCAATGGTCATATTACTTCCCCAAGGGAAATTCTTAATACTTACAAATATGTTTGACTTCTCACAGCTCTTAAGAAGTGTTTCTGCCTGATAAAGTACCTCGTCCTTGGCAGCGCTCTTAAGACTTTCATCTATTCCATCTGCCTTGGCAAGGTCATACAAAGGATATGTTCCGATTGCAGCCCATCCAAGTCCCTTGTTGTAGTTACCGCCAAGCACCTCATTTATGGCATCAACATAGCTGTTGTCTCCTGTAGCTATGTAAAGCTCAGCAGCAGCCCACAAATACTCATCTGTCTTACCACTGTCAGGATATTCTCCTGTAACAATCTCCTCCGGATTGGTGTAACCCTTCATATCAGGATTAGCCTCAAGATAGCTGTACGCCTTCTTGGCAGCCTCAAGACAGGTATCTGCGAAATCACTGTCAATATCCTTATATAAAACAGATGCCTTCGCCATAATTGCCGCAAAATCACCTGTTGCGGTATATGATATAGGTGCAAGCACCATCTCTGCTGTCTCATCTACAGCAAGTACTGTCTCTGGGAACACAAGTGCAGTTACCTTATGATATACTCCACCGCTTGTCTCATCCTGCATCTTAAGCATCCAGTCAAGCTCATATTTTGCCTCATCCAAAAGGTCAGGAACACCGTTTCCACTCTCAGGTATGCCTATATCATCTGCATCGTATCCGTAATCCTCATATGCAAGGAATAAATCCTGAACTGTTTTAGCACCTGATACTACATAACGTCCATAATCACCTGCATCATGCCATCCACCTGAGACATCAACCTTCTTGCCTGAATCATCTCCGTAGATTATAGCCTCCTGCATATGACATGCCTCATGTGCAAAATCACCTGATATTGCACTGTCAAGGGCTGTTCCGCATCTCTGGTTGTAGAGCATTAATATTACATCCTTATATATGTCATCATATAAACCGTCACCGATTTCAAACTCATATGAGGCACCGGAAGGACTTGATATAATCTTGTATTTACCCGGTGACTTAAAATCTGAGAAATCTCCCTGCTTAACGTCAGAGCCAAGTGCAGCGTCAAATGCCAACGCACCATACTCTCCTATATATACAGTCTCCTCTGTATCTGCCTTAACAATCTTAAACTTAGTGTCATCACCTGATGTAACAACTACAGTCTTGGCATCATCCGGCTTATAACCTATCTGATTAACCTTTACCTGAATAGGTGTAGGTGCTCCGACTATCTTCTCAGCATTAGAGCTGTCTGTTACAAAAAGTGAAATATTGTCAAAATATATCTTATGTGGCTCAAGACCTGATATTCCATCTACAGCTCCCATATTTACAACAAATCTAGGTGCCGGATCAGAATCCTCCTCCATAGTAAACTCCATAGTGATTGTCTGCGTCTCAGGTCCTATTGTTATCTTATCACTTGCATATGGATGGTAATCCCCACCATTAATCTGAACTCTCCACTCTACAATACGCTCGATTGTAGAACGTACATCAAAGCTTACTGTGTAAACACAGCCCTTAGCCATAGTGAATCCATCATAGTACAACTGACATGCATGCTCAACTGAACCATTGCTCTCTATGTCTGCAACCATCTCACCGTTCTCGGCATACAGAGAGAACTTCCCACCATTCTCATAGCTTACAAAGCCATCTAAGGCATCATCATCAAAATTGATACCCATCGCATCGGCTCCCTCTACTGTGGTAAATCTGTTATCCTCTACTACCTCTGCCTCCGTGGTTGTCCAATCGCCATCATCCTCAATAACCACGGCATCGGAAGCTGTAGCGGCATCTGTATCGGTTGCCTTACTGTCCTTATCCTTACTCTGGTTTCCGCACCCTGCCATTGCCAGAGTCATCGCAGCAACAAGCATAACAGCTGCTGTTTTCTTGAATCGTTTCATCATTAAACCTCCCTTATTAATGTATATATTGCTAGACAAAACATTCCTAATCACAGAAGGACACGACCTTGTCATAAGGCATATCCCCTCCAAATATATCGAGTGCACTTCCGACAGTGACATCTATGTTATTCCTGCCAAGAAGCCTTAGCTTCTCCAAATCCGAAAATGAACCAACTCCACCTGCATATGTCATCGGTATACCGTTCCACTCTGCAAGAAGCTCCACAAGCTCTATCTCTATTCCATGTGCCTTTCCCTCAACATCAACAGCATGTATCAGGTATTCGTCGCAAAATTCCGACAATAATGAAAGCGTATCTGCACACACCCTGACCTCTGTAAATTTCTGCCAGCGGTCAGTCACTATATAATAACCATCATCCTTTTTTCTACAGCTTAAATCAAGTACAAGGTGCTCCTTACCTACTCTCTCAGACAGAAACCTGAGTCGTTCAAAATCAATTCTTCCCTCACGGAACACATAGGATGTGACTATAACATGGGATGCTCCCATATCAAGAAAAGACTTCGCATTATCTGCATTTATGCCGCCACCTATCTGTAGTCCCTTCGGATATGCCTCAAGTGCAAGCTTTGCCTGCCTAAGGTCTGCCTCATAATACTCACTTCCGACAGGGTTAAGGATAATTATATGTCCTCCCTTTATGCCGCTCTTCTTATACATATTTGCATAAAAATCACCACTAAGCTCTGACACAAAATTGTCGGTAGCCGCATTTGCCTCATCTCTAAGGCTTCCTCCCACAATCTGTTTAACTGAACCATTATGTATATCAATACATGGACGAAAATGCATATTTTCACCCCTCATCATCGTATAATAATCTAAATTATTTTATCATACAAAATTAGGTTATTCAACTTATTTCCCACTTTACGCGAAACCCTATACAATGTATACTTATGTATGTAGTTTGGCATAAAATATATGTATTTAAGCGGAGGCAGCTAATGAACATAAATTTAAAACAAGAGTTAAACAATTGTTATATATACGGAGATATCATAACACAGCAGGGCTTCGGACCTAAGACAGGAATATCCATGAAGGAAATGATACAATTCGACCTTCTTCAGTTCCTCGCCTATCTACTTGATACAGAGCATGGAACTATGTACCCTGAGATATCATTTATACATGATTATCTGGGCAAATACTTCACATTGGATAAGCTTCTTTCCTTTAAGAGGGAGCGTACCGCGGACGCCGCATTTATACAGACCGTTCCACGCTCAATCACATATTTTGCAGAGGCAGACCTATCCGGCAAATCAGCATGTACGACAAGCGGCTTTTCCAAATCAAGAAGCATGCTAAACCTGTATATCGCACTCGGACAGGAATTCATAGCATGTAATAACATAGTAGATGACGGAGAGGTAGACAGACTCACAACCTACACCACAATGATTGAGAATTATCTTAGAAAGCATAAGCTCTACGAGGCAGGCAAACCTACCATTTCCTCTGACACAGACAAGGTACAGGCATCCATCAATGCCATGAAGGGAAATATCAATCCTAATGAGATACCTGAGGAGGATGTTAAGCTTGAGGATTTAATGGAAGAGTTAAATGAACTTACAGGTCTTGATGCAGTAAAGAAGGACATCAAATCTCTAATCAATATCCTGAAGGTTAATAAAATGCGTGAAGAGAGAGGTATGAAGCAGCCATCCATGTCATTACACATGGTATTCTCCGGCAATCCCGGAACAGGTAAAACGACTGTCGCAAGACTTCTTGCCAAGATATACAAATGCCTTGGTGTAGTATCAGGCGGACAACTCATAGAGGCTGACCGTTCAACACTTGTAGAGGGTTACGTAGGACAGACAGCAATCAAAACCAAGGGTGTTATAGAAAGTGCATTGGGCGGCATTTTATTCATAGATGAGGCTTACACCTTAACAGCGGGAAAGGACGGAAAAGATTTCGGACAGGAGGCTGTTGACACTCTCCTTAAGATGATGGAGGATAACCGTGACAATCTCATAGTGATTGTTGCTGGCTACACAGACCTTATGGAAGAATTCGTAGCGTCAAATCCGGGACTTCGCTCAAGATTCAATAAATACATTGTATTTGAAGATTACACAGGCGAGCAGCTATATGATATCTTCATGTCCATGTGTAAAAAACAGGATTATATACCAAATGAGCCCGGCCGCAAATACGCCAAGGAATACCTGTCATCTCTGGCAGAAGCCCATGACGATAACTTTGCTAACGCCAGAGAGGTAAGAAACTATATTGAGCGTTCAATAGCAAAACAGGCATCACGAATAGTCGAGCTTGATGACGTGAGCGATAAGCAGCTTAAGACACTTACAAAAAGTGATTTGACAGATATCGATCCCCAGTAGCAATATACTGTCCCCACAATATATCAAACAAATCCATCTCCTCGGAGGATGGCTTTACTGTCTCAAGAGAATATATATTATGTATATACCATCCGGCATCGGCAGCCATAACTACAGCTAAGCCATGCTGGATAACTCTGAGACAAAAATCTATATCTGCAAGCTCAGAATCAAACTTCTCAGAGAATCCACCTACTCTGTGGAACAATTCTCGTTTAACCATCATACAGGACGCAGATACAGCACTACACTCACTGTTTATACGATTTCTCATCATGTAGCTCTTGTCACCACGCTTTAAACCCCTGTACACATCAAGCAACTGTCCGTCCTTGCCAACTGCGTAGCAGCTCTTGTATGTTGAGTCGTTATCACCATATAAGATTCCGCCAACAGCTCCAACCTCATTTCTCATACATATTCCAAGCATTTCCCCTATAGCTGTGGCATCCATTACCTCTGTCTCAGCATCAATGAAAAGGAGATAATCACCCATCGCAACAGCAGCTCCCTTTCCCCTTAACCTGGGTACCGAAAGCTCGTCACTCTCCGATATGATATGTATGTTCCTTCTTGTGCTCTCCATACTTCTGTAGAACTTATTCAATGTCTCATTTCCCTCGTACCTGTCAACAATAATTATCTCAAAATTACTGTATCTCGCTCTCTCATACAAAGGTAAAATGCATTTTTTCATGGTGTCAGGATTGTCAGCCCCTACAATAATTATAGATAAAAATGGATTGCCCGGTGTGTCATATGTAACCTTATATATTCCCGGCATCTCTGAATGTGCAACAGTAGCTAACACACCCATGCGGTTAAGATGCTCCTCGACAGCCTTTCTTCCAATCTCGCAACGATTTTTCCTCTTCTTCTCACGCTCGGCTGTCTCGCCATGCTTTCTCATATGATATAATACCCGCGGTATATGCTTGATTCTTGAGCTTCTCTCACCCCACACATGCTCACAGCATCTTAGTATGTAATCATAATATGATATTCCCTCATACTCCCTGCGAAATCCACCGACAGCCTGAACAAGGCTTCTCTTCACAAGTGTAAAATAACCTATATAGTTATATGCCCTGAGCAAATCAATATCAAAATCAGGCTTAAATGCAGGCTCAGAGTATCTGGACTGCTCCTCAGACATCTTATCCTCATCCGAATATATAATGTCAGCTCTGTCCTCCTGCAAAGCACTTACCATTGTATACAGAGCATCCTGCGTTATTATGTCATCATGTGACAAAAGTGCCACATAATCCCCCGATGACATTTCAACAGCGAGATTAAGGCACTCTGATATACCTATATCCTCATCAAGCAGAATATAGTTTATTCTCTCATCTTTTTCCATATAGCCCTGCACTATATTCTTAGTCTCAGGAACATTTATATCTGAGGTACGGCTTCCGTCTACTATAACCAGCTCCCAGTTAGCATACGTCTGTCCTATAACAGACTCAAGCATGGCACTAAGGAAATTAACCGGAGTCCTGTAAACAGACACAATTATACTAACCTTAGGTGAATATGCAAGCTCCTCTCCACGCTGTCTTTCAAGCTCCTGCTCATCCGCCATATGCTTTTTCTTATACCAGCCATCATAAGAAAATCCGGGGCCACGCATTTTATAGCGCAGCTCGGACATAATCCCGTCTATACCGGCATTCTTTATATAGTTTATACCACGCCTTATACTCTGTGGCGTAACGGATGAGAGGTCAATCTTCATATACTATCTCTCCTATAATATATTCTTAAACACCGCAGTAACTACAAATAAATGAAGTAAAACTGTCCACATTATCACATTATAATCAGCATTATCAGAAACGCTGTTCTTCTTCGTTCTAAGTGCAAGCAGTCCCGGAACAAGTGCCGGCAGGAAATACCTTCCCTGTACACCCTCAACCACAAACAGCGAATTAGGCGTCCAGTATAACAGCATACCAGCTATAGCAAGCACAACAACTCCAACAGACATAATAATTATATAGATTCGTTCTCCTGTTCTTATAAGCTGTGACTCACTCTCCTTACGCATAGCTGCATAGATGAGCAACACCAAAAATCCAAGGATGAATACCCAAGGTATCTCTATCTCAAGCCATCCAAGCGAACCTCCGAGCATCTGGTTAAGATAAATATCGGTCTTAAACCATACTGTATTAATCATTATCTCCAGAAGCCTTACAGGATGCTTTATGAAAAATCCTATAGTATAGCCATTCTGGTCTGCCCAGGCAATGTAATTACTGTTAATGTTCTCTGGCAGGATTGCTATTTTAATTATTCTTATAGCAACTATTCCCGCTCCACACAAAAACAGCACACAGCAGACAATAAGCACTATCTTCATCCAAGGTCTTATTCCCGCGCGAATATCCTCTATCTTATCCCTGTGTGTTTTTATATACCTAGGTATCAGCATAAGGACAAGCATCGCAAGTGGAATAAGCGCATGTCCCTTACATGGTATGAGCAAAAGAGCACTCAAAGCCCATACAATATAGTTGATAATTTTCTTCCTTTTACTCTGCTCCTCACCATAGATTGCAGACAAAGCTGTCGCAACCACAAGTATGCTTAAGGTTAAGATAGGTGAGTCATACGAAAATGAGCCTGTCTGCTGTAATGTAATCGGCAGCAACGCCCATACAAACACTATTCCCTTTCCGAAAGGCATCCTCTTTATTGAGTAATACACAGCAAACACAAATGCCAGCATATTAAATATTCTTCCAAGCAGATATGTCAGCGTTGTGCTAAATCCGAACAATCTTCCAATCGTTATTCCAAAACCGGACAGCCAATACAGATATCTTGGAGAACCTGTAGCTGCCACGCCACTGTCCACCATATCCGCATTATTCACACCATTAAATATGCCTTCATACTCATACAGATAATCATTTCTCGTGAGATTTTGGGAGTTGTAATCAGCCATCGCATCATCAGCCCTCATCATAACTGTATTACCATGCGTTCCCATTATCCTGTCTGACACATCATACGAGGTATACACATGTGTAATCTCATCCGGTACCGCAGTCATAGGAATTATAAGCACAAATATAAGTCCAAGCCCAAGCCCCGCTATAAGATATAGCTGCTCAGGCTTTATCTTGTGGTCTGTATCAAGTATTACTATGGCAAATGTGGACACGATAACTAATATAAGTATCGGATACACTATGTTCTGTAGCTTAAAGTATGAATCCTTTCCCGATACTATCACACCAAAGGCAGGTGCATAGCTTCCATCCTCAAGAACCAGATCCGAGTCAAGGAGAGAGACCTTATCTGACTCCGACTCACATTCAACCTTAAGTGTAAGCTTTCTTCCGGCTGTATTCTGTACAGGACTTGCAAATGCATATCCGGTATCTGACTCTATAAGGCTGTTCTTCTCACATGAAGCAAGTACCTCGCCCTGCTCAGATAACACACTCACACGAATCATTCCATTCTGTAAATCACCGTTAGTGCTTATAGGGAGATATATACCATATATCTCCTGATTATCCGTGGTAAACGGAATATCTATATCAACACCATCCTTTATATATGTCACATTACCCTTGCCCGAAACCTCATATACAGTACTTATAGCGCCATTATTATATGAGATATATGCCATATACGCATACACAAGAAGTGCCAAAAATGCCACAATAACAACGATTGCAATTCCTAATTTTTTGTTGTTCTTCTTTTCTTCCTTCATTCCCAGTCTCTCCTGTAATCTATGCACGACACGAAAAATCTGCCTTATCCAGAGTGAGGTTTACATTGTAGTATGGATCTCCCTCATCTAATATCTCTGGCCATCTGTTCTGGAATCTCCGCATTTCACTATTGAATCTCTCTATCTTCTCAGGAGTGTCCTCAAGTCCTCTTGATTTCGACTCATAATGATAGAGCTTTGCATTAGGATTATACACAATAAGCTTTCCTGTTTTTCTTATCTTCATGCAGAAATCTATATCATTAAATGCGACCTTGAAGCTCTCCTCAAGTCCACCAACTTCCTCAAATACAGACTTCTTTGTCATAAGACACGCTGCTGTGACAGCACTGTAATCACAGGCAACCTTGGTTCTTGACTGATATAAACCTGCTTCCTCTCTTAGTCCCACAAATGCATGACCTGCTATGCCGCCAAATCCGATAACGACACCTGCATGCTGTATGCTTCCGTCCTCATAATAAAGTCTTGCACCTACTGCCCCGACCTCCTCACGCTGACAATATCCTATCATCTGAGAAAGACAGTCTGAATTAATAATCTCTGTGTCGTTATTCAAGAGCAATACATACTCGCCCTTAGCATTTGCAACTCCATAATTGTTAATGGCAGAATAATTAAACTCGTCCTTCCAATATAAAACATTGACATTTTTTCTCTTGGAAATCTCGTCATAAAACTTAAATGTCTCGTCCTGCTCACTGTTATTCTCAACAATTACATATTCATAATTTCTGTAATCCGATTTCTCATCTATCGCATCCATGCATTTCTTAAGGTCCGCAACATGATCCTTGTTAGGGATAACTATAGAAAGCAACGGGCTGCCCTCTATCTCATAGGTTGTCTTATAAAATCCCCAGTCGTCACCATGCTCCACTATAGCCTTTATTCCCATTCTCTTATAGTGAGCCTCGATAGCACGCTTTCCTGCCTCAAATGCATAGAGCTTAGCCTCAGGTGCCTCGGCAGTAGAGCCCGCATGTGAACGCCATCTGTATAAAATCTTAGGAATATGATGTATTCCATCTGCCTTTTCTATACAGCGGAATATAAAGTCATAATCCTGAGCACCGTTGTACTCACTATTAAAATTACCGATGCTGTCAACCAGCTTCTTTGATGCCACAAACATATGACATATATAGTTATTGCTTCTCAGCAAATCAATGTTAAAATCAGGCTTAAAGTTAGGCTCAAAGAATGTTGTTCCCTGAGAATCCACCTTGTCCTCATCCGTATAGATTACATCAACCTTCTTCTCATTTAATGCCTTTACACACTCATACAACGCATCCAGAGTGAACAAATCATCATGGTCTCCGAGCACAATATAATCACCTGTTGCCTCAGCCAATGCCTGATTTGTGTTCTCTGATATGCCAAGCGGCTCATTTGCCTTTGCGATATATCTTATTCTGTCATCCTTCTTCGCAAGCTGCTCTACTATCTTCCTGAGCCTGTCATGTGACTTGCTTCCGTCCGAAAGGCACAGCTCCCAGTCAGAGTAGGTCTGCTCACAAACTGATGCAACAAGCTCCTTAAGATAATTCTCATCAGTCTCGTACATCGGAACTAAAATACTGAACTTAGGTCTGTAAGAAAATTCCTCTTTTCTCTGCTCGGCAAGCTCATGAGGGGTTGGCATTTTCTTCTTTATCCATTTCTCATAGCTCTTTACCTCACGCCTTGTCTTTCTCTCTATGAGGTGCTTCGCACGCTCAAGTGTTGCCTTAAAACCATAATCCCTAAGACTGTCTACTGTCTTTTTGGCATATTTAACAGCACTTCCTATCGGTGATGTACTTCCATATCCGGACATGCCGCCTATAGGATAACTGTTTACCTTATCGCCGGCAGTAAGCTTAAGTGTAGCCTTTCCTATATCATGCGGAAATCTTAACACAAAACCTGCCATAACAGGCTCGCTAAGCTCCGCAAACTCCTCAGCCACATCAGACCTCATATACCAATCAACAGCGAGCTTGTCTTTCTTAGACTCGCCCTCTGAGTCAACAACATCTATGTCTATATCATCCTTATCAACACACCAGCCCTTTATGATAAGGTGCGTTCCATCACTGGATATATTCTCAATACAGGTATTGATTTCTCCTGCTGCCTTCTTAAGCTTCTCGCCCGAGCATTTGTATAGAAGCTTACCATCAGTGATAAGTCTTAAGCTCGCTTTATCCGCTATATTCTCAGGTATATCAACCGAAAATGTAATCTTGTACTTTATATTCTCATCCTTTATATAACTGTCCTGTGTGACAGGTATCTGATTCATGCTATATGAAACATTAAGCCTGCAATCATCCTTACCATCCATATACATGGCATCAAGTGTAACACCATCCATGAAGTCTTTGGTACACATACCCTGTATCATTATCTGATTTGATTTTGTGACACTGCTTCTAATCTTGCTAAAGTAGAATTTACTATCCATAATTTAACTTCGCTTTCTATATATTTGCATAGTTATAATAAAGTTTATCATATACCCAGACGATATACAAGCAGTTGTCGATTCGTAAGTAATATACACAAATAATAGGTAATTACACAGATATTTTATAATGCAAATACACGAATAATTTGTAGTTATTTGACGAGCGTTTTTGTTTGCCATACATATTAGATTATTTTATAATACATTCATCATATGAATTTAGTTTGATTTACATCTTCCATTTATCAATCTTCCAACCATACTGAATTTAACAATAGTGATTCATATGATATAAAAAGAGAAGCCACCCATCGACTTCTCTTTTTATGATTTATACCTCTATTACATTGCCTCCAAGCATATCCGCCATGGCAGGCTCACAGGTCATAAATATAACCTGATTATGCTTGGCAAATTCACAGAGCAGCTTGGCAGAATTCTTTCTTCTTGCAGGATCCATATCAAGCAGAATGTCATCAAGCACGATAACTCCGCCCTCATCCTCAAAGAAGAAATCAAGCACAGCAAGCTTAAATGCCAGAAGAATTGTACTCTTAGTTCCCTCAGATAAGAGCTTATAGGAATTCACAGGTATTCCCCTGCTCGTAAGCTCTAGTGAAAGATTCTCTCCCATATTCTCTATATGAACTCCATCTAAGGTTATAGCACTTAGATATTCGCTCATCCTTGACATAAGCTTATCCGTTGGCTTCTCCCCCATGCTATCCTTAATATCAAGAAAATCCCTCTCTATTCTGGAATATATTCTATACTCGTTAAGCCTCTTCCTGTGTTCATCTAAACACAGTGAAGCCTCATCCTTAAGCTCATCTATGTCCAGCTCGTCTATCTCTGCGGCAAGCCTACTCTTTAACTGAAAGCCTGTCTTGTATCTCTCACCAAGCTCAATAATAGCTTCCCTGAGCCTTTCCTCCTGCTCCTCAAAATCGTCGTTCTCCGCAAGCAGTGGAAGCTCACTAAGGCGTTTTTCGTACACAGCCTCATCCTTTTTCTTCTTGTCTATGGCAAGCTTAAGACCTTCCTCGTCCCCGAAGCTTTCCTCATATTCCTTAAGCCTTTTTTCAACCAAAGCCTTTACAGCATCAAGACTTCCAGCTCTATATTTATCCCTATACTCATTTACCTTATCATCAAGAGAAGGGGAGATATCAAGCTCGGACATAATCTCATACGAAGTAAGCTCCTTTTCCATTTCCTTTATGGTCTTTCCCTCAAGCTTTGCATTTATACTCTCAGAAAGTCTCTGCTGTAGCAAATGCTTATCACTGCATTGTTTTCTATATTCTGCAAGCTTCTTTGTCGTCTTAACATTATACTCTGATAATAGGGCATAAAGCTTTGCCTTAAGCTCATCTATCTCATTTCTAAGCATCTCTGAGTTAATGCCATCTGTATCGACAACTATCTCCGCAACCTCCGGAATATCAAGCTTTACATAACCATTTAGGCTTAATGTCTCGTCAGACTTAATTGCCCTTGTTCCGTCAGCACTCTCAACATTAATTATGGTGTTATTTAAAGGCTTAACCTGTGCCTTAAACTTAACACCCATAAGAGACCTCTCCATCGCAGAAAGCTCAGCCTCAATTCTTCCAGCCTCGTCATATGCCTTATCAAGTTTTTTAATGCTACGCTCGTTAATATCTATATCATCAAGCCTTGCCTTAAGCTCCTTTATCTCTGACAGCTTAGCTTCAAGCTTATCACGCTTCTGTCTCCTCTCACGCTCTGCAAGCTGCGCCATAAGGCTCTCTATCTCCAAATGCTCCTCTTTACGTTTCGGCCAGTCAAGCAAGGTCTGCTTCATAGAAGAAAGCTCACTTCGTATACGCTGCAAAAGCTCTGTATTAGCCTTTCTGTTGTGAAGATTAACCTTATTGTCAACGATATAATCAAGCCTCTGCTGTGTCTTTTTCTGCTCCTGCTCGCACAAAGCAAGGTCATCATCCAATCTCTGTATCTCAGCAACCTTCCCCCTTACCTCATCTAATTTATGCTCAGCTCTCTTCCAGGTATAATATGTCTCCAATATCTTACCAACACTGTTTTTCCACGGATCATTCAAATCCTTTATGCGTCCCCTGTCCTTCATCGGTGCGTTCATCTCGAAATCCCAGCGTCCGTCAAGCTCTGACATTCTCTCCCTTAAGGTTGCCTGAAGCTTATTTATATCTATTCCACCTATCACAGATGCATACTCAGACATTTTCTTCTTAATTACAGCCTTGCCATCCGTGTCCGACGCATCAAATATCCATTTTAACACAAGCTCCTCATTGCTCTGCATGCCAAATACAACATTACTGTAAAATGCCGCTCCATACTTAAGCAGCTCAGCAAGCTTCTCCTCCGCACCTTTAGACTTATAACCCGTCTTATCAACAGCCACCTTAGTCGAAGGCTCAGAAAGCCATGTCTTTGAAACCTGAACCTCACTTCCTGCCATATCAAGAACAACGTCACCATCTATATATATTCCGTCAGAGATATCCTTTCCCGATGGTTTATAGAGCTCAACGAAATTCTTATATCCCGATGAGCTTTTTTTCGTGTCAGCCGGCTGAAAGAGCGTGCTGTAAATACCGGCAATCATTGTACTTTTTCCAGCCTCATTATCACCCACTATAACATTCATGCCATCTGAGAATTCTATATCCCTGTCAATTATTCCCGCGAATTGTCCTGTTTTATATTTTTTAATCTTCATGGTCAATTCTCCTTACATGACATAACTAATTCATATGCTGCTGCCAGAATATCCGGCTCATCAACATATTTCTTAAGAAGCTTATTCTCAATGCTTCCCGTCATGGTTTCCTCATCTATCATCTGTGTGGTTATTTCCTTAGTTATATTAAGATATATTTTATCCAGATATAAAACCTTCTCCGCAACCAGCTTTTCTATCATCTGTCGCTTTTCATACTCATCTGAATTAGCTGTGCCATTCACAGTAAGGCGAAGAACCGTATTTTTCACATCAATACCAGACAGCTTTTCCGATATGAGCTTCTCTATCTTATCATCAGGTGTCACATTTATCACAAGCTCCAAAAATCTTATTATTCCGGTCTTTACACGCTTAGCCCTTATATATTTCTGATTACCTATATCAATGACAAATACAGAGCCCTCCACGTTATTGTGTATGTTGGTCTGCTGATGCGTTCCCGCATTATATATTCTTGTATGTCCGATAACCTTATCATACTCACAGTAAGGCTCAGGTACATGTGCATGACCGAGCAGCCACACATCAACCGGAATATCATTTAACTCCTCCGGGCTCATGCTGTAATAATCGCCCTCCCTGTCAAATGACAAGCCTGAAAGTGAGCCATGCGCTATACCGATATTGGTAAATGAACCATCAAGCTCCTCTTCCTTAACCCATCCAAGTGCATTTTCGGAAGCATGCTTGTCATGACATATACATGGATAAAATCTTACCTTCTCACCATTTATCACAGCTTCAAGCATCTTATTCTCAGTAAACAGGTATATATTATCACCGCAGACCTCGCTGAAATAATTCCACAATGTAGGCTCATCATCGTTGTAATAGTCATGGTTTCCCGGCAAGACATACACAGTTCCATTGTTAAATTCGTTCAGTATCGCACACACACTCTTGATTAGCTTCTGTGTGACATTGTGATTCTCGAACAAATCTCCCGCAATTATAAATGCATCGCATTTTTCACTGTTGGCTATATCAACAGCATTTTGAAGTGCCTTAAGTCTTGCCTCTGTAATTGTATTTCTCGTCTCAACGGACTTAATCGTTGCATACTGTAGTCCGAAATGGCAGTCACTTATGTGTAAGATTTTCACTGGAGTTATCCTTTCTGTTTTATATCTAATGATTCTTCTTATACTCCACTATAATAGTAATAACACCTAATATCAACAACAAAATACCACACACTAATATAATTGTTCCGCCCACAGATGTTCGCTCCAGTTCATGCTGTGTAACCGGGTTACCCTTGTTTAAAAATTCTCTTACACCCTGTGGATTCTGTCTTGCCATTACACCAAATACTATACACAAAATACCAATTATTAAAAATTTCATTATAATACCCCCTCACATTTATAATACCGAAATCATCTGTCGTTGATGTCAACATACTCAGCTGAATGAACTTTATTGTAATCATCCATTGACAAACAATATAATATCAGATTTTTCATTACCTTGTCCTTTATTTTATCACATTTAATGCATGTATCAGTTTATTTATCTCTAATATATTTTCATCCCATTCAATATTCGTATGTGTCCGTTTAACATAATAATTAAAATAACGTTCCACATTATCTTTGTCAGGATATTCACTTACAAACGGATAATTCAAAAAATATTCCATGGCATCTACCACGGCAATAAGCTTATTATTTCTTCTTTTTATCGAATATACCTTATCAATTATATACATACGGTTAAAAGGCACTTCTGTTATATTGTTGCTATCCATCACATATTTGATACGCATTTGACTTCCTGTATATCTAACAGCATCATAAACAGCAATATTACCATTTAATAACACACTCGTTTTATGCCTTTTAATATTAACATTTGTTTTGTCCTTTGAAGCACTATGACTCTCCATATATGCCCCCACGCCGCCGAGAACCAATGCTGATATTAAAAAAAATGGTATTGCCAACATACTAAATAAAGCTACATTTCTTAAAGTCATATTACTGCTTCTTTTACTGTATATAATAAACACAACACACGCAATTACAAATGATACAGCAGTAAGGACAAGACACAATTTCATTAACGCAAACACTGTCCTATATGTTTTTTTCTTATCTAAGCTTTCACGATTATTACAAGCAAGTCCACTTGCTGCAATTTCATTATCTATTGTGTAGTCCACCTGTTGAAGCATGCGCTGAAAGTCATCCATAGGAGAGTGATCTGATATAAAATGTGCCATAAATACATCCTTCCCATTTATACCATAAGACTTAATATTGGTTTATTTGACGCCTCAACGATACGTTTATCCGCTGCTGCCTTCTCTGTCTCGTGCATATCCTCATATATCATTGAGCGAAGAAGATAACCCTCTATAAATTCTCCATTTGTCAATGTTATGATGTAATTG
The DNA here is from genome assembly GCA_963616385.1 of bacterium. Taxonomy (GTDB): domain Bacteria; phylum Bacillota; class Clostridia; order Lachnospirales; family Lachnospiraceae; genus Coprococcus_C. Next base: position 36,369 of record CAVELH010000002.1, read on the forward strand.
GCTGCATCTAATGCCTTCCCATAATCCTTAAGTGCCTTATATGCTACACAACGATACACATACAGATTAACATTTCTTGGCTGCTTAACACATTCAGAACGAAACTCAACAACAGCTGCATTAAATAGTGCATTTGCCTTTTCTATATCATTTTTCTTGTAAAATGCTAATGCTTCATAATATACCGCTGCATAATATGGAACTAAATCCTCCGCCTTATCCTTGTGTTTTTTTATTTCCCTTGCATAATATATTGCGCTGTCGTAGTCTGCTTCTGTGAGTTTCTTAAACATTACATAATATGCCATACGATCATCATGCTCAGAATTAAGCACTGATAGAGCCACCTGCTCAACCTCATCAAACCTTTTTGCCTTAAACAAAAGATTTGCCTTATCTTTTATAAGATTGTCCCATCTTCCATCATCGTTATTCGCCATAAAATAATTATCTATAACTTCTATTGCCTCATTGTACATTTGCTCATGATCATAATACATCATTAAATCATATTTAAATCCAAGGTCATCGGAGAACATATCTATTGCCTTATCAAGCGTCTGCTTTGCTTCCTCTGCGTTATTCATTGCAAGCAATGCCATAAATCTGTAGTGATATCCTTCAAACGCCTCTGGCTTAATCTCTATCAAATGCTTTGCATTATACAATGCCTTAGAATAATCTCCAGCCTGTATACACAGCTGTATCTTCTTGACCGTTGCCTTACCTTCATATGGTGCCTGCTGTTCAGCCTTTCCATAATAATATAATGCAGCATCCACTTCGCCCTGCTCAGCGAGACAGTTAGCCAGATGAAAATATACGTTATTTGTATCAAATCCCAGCTCTATTGCCTTTGAATATGACGCCTTTGCTTTGGCTATATCATTATTCAGATATGCAACATTTCCCTCCTGATAGTAAATAACACCCTGCGAATCATCTATCAGCTTAGCTTTAGCAAGCTCCTTTTCAGCAAGCTCAAGCTTAGAAATCATTATGTACATTACCGCCCTATCTAGATATATCTTAATAACCTTTTTATCTATTTTCTCTGCTGCATCAAGCTTTTCAATTGCAAGCTCTATCTTGCCAGTAGCAGCAATCGCTTCCGCCTGCCTTATTAACTCCTGGACCTCTATTGAAATATTACTCTGTGTCATCGTCTGTTCCATAATAACCTCCTATAAATATAGTTATATATTTTGAATCTAAGCAATTAATATCTTTGGAGATATTTCTCTATTTTTTTCTCTATACATTTCAAAATACTCTTCCATCTTATCTTCATTATTCATTTTATTATATATTTCACTAATGACGTAATATACAGTATGGATGTCATTCACAAATACTGTTTCCATATATTCCGCACATTTTAATGCCTCATCATAATTTCCCAACGAAATTAATGATAATGTTCTATATAAATACAAATCAAAAATCATTGGATATTTTAAGCACTTTTCCATATATTTTTTTAATGCTTCTTTAAATATTTCTTCAGATTTATCAGTATTTTCCAATATTTTATATATGTAGCCTTCATAATATATTGCACTTAAATACCATATTTCATAATCTGAATCGTTTTTATTATCCTTAATAAGATTTATACATTGTAGCGCTTTATGATAATTTTCCAAATGAATTAAACTGATTATCATAATCAAGGCTATTTCATCAAGATACAGTGTCTTAAATAAATCCGTTCCAAGCTTATCAACCTCATCATACTCTCTCAAATTATATAATATTTTTATTTTCATTTGTTTAACATATATATTATCAGCAAATTCAGAATCATTTTCTGAATATATCTCTAAGCATCTTAACGCTTCCTCATAATTACCAATAGTACTGTAATAATTAATCAAGTCATATTTTATGTTGATATCATCAGGGAATTTATCCAGACAATAATTAATAATCTCCGTAGCTCTTTCTATGTTATTGTACCTGAGATTAACAAGAAAATTAAAATGATAGCCACTGCTTATATCAGGAAATTCCTTCATAAGCTTTTGTGCATTTATCAGACATTTTCTATAATCTTTTGCAGAAAAATAAATTGCAGCCTTTGCTTCCACAGCTCTACTCTTATCTGGATCCAGACCTTCCGCACGAGACAGCATTTCCACAGCTGCATTGTGCCTTCCAAGATATTGATATACATTACCAAGATGAAATGTCGAGCTTTCCGTAACGTATCCACCATTTATAGCATCCTCATATGCCTTCATAGCTAATTGCATATTTCCATCCGAAAACTCTATTATCCCCTTATAAAATGACATAACTGCAGCCTCTGGTGCAAGCATACTTGCCCTCTCCAGATACTCCCGCGCTGCTTCTATGTTCATATCATCTATGCACCTTACAATATTTTCAAAACATAATCGGATTTCTTTTTCATTATCAGCTAACTGTTGTACTGTCTGTGCACTATCCATTATTATTTTCTATCCTCCCTAGATTAAACATTCTTTTAATTCAATAATACGCATACAAATATATTTATTCAAACAAAATCCTTGTTAAAGAAAACCGAAAAAGTTAAACATACAAAAAATTAATGTAAACATTTAGGCATAACGATTCAATAACAGCAAAAATACCACAACAACGGGAATCAAACCTCATCATTATGGCATTGTTGCTATAACTTATTCTGTTTTGAGTAATTACAATTTCTTGTTTTATGCTCCTGCGAGTGACTGGCTTAACTGCTCGTCAGTATCCTCAAGAGTATCTGCAACACTTGTAAGCTGTGTGCTGATTCCTTCAAGAATTTCTGGGAACTGCTCAAGAGTTGTCTGCATCTCCTCATAGCTCTGGAAGAATGCATCCTGTGCTGCACCATCCCATGTTGACTCAAGGCTGTCAACCTCTGAACGAAGATCTGCTAAAATCTGTGTAATCTCATCTGCCTTATTCTGGAACATTGTTGAGGAATCTCTTAACTCCTCTGGAGTGATAGTAATTCTATCTGCCATTTTTTTGTCCTCCTTTTACCTTTTCTTTTTTCTATCAAAATACAGCAGTGCTGTAATTTGTAGCATCATAAAATACATAATCTAAACTGCTATGTTAGATATCTCATTTTCAATATCAGCATATGTATCTACTGCATCCTTAAGTAAATCCCGTATTTCTTCTACTATCTCAACCTGTCTTTTCATATCAGGAATCCATGAGCTGTCATAGTTTGAAAAATACTGTGTACTGGCTGCTGATTTCCAATCTGTATTTCTAAGATTGTCTATAGCACTTTTCAAATTAGTAAAGGCTGTATTAAGCTCGGTGTATTTATCGCAGTACAACTGGTATGTACGACTTAAAGTATCCAAATCAATTTCTAATTTGTTTGCCATAACTATTCTCCTTATCTAAATACTGTATCTACAATATAATCACCAAGTGTTGGTTTTTGTACACTTGATCCAGTAACTATATTCCCAATTGATATAGTTGAACCAAATGAAGAACTGCCTGTTGCCGTAAATCCAGTTACTGTAGCTCCAATATTGCCTAAATTACCAGCATTAAATATAAATCCTGTATCTCCTAATGCACTGTATCCGGTAGTAATTGCAGCTTTGCTCACATCTCTGACATTCTTCACCGTCTTGTATGTATTCTTAATTCCACTGCTTGTATCGTTATTAATTACTCCATTTTCATTTAATCCATCCAGTGTTATAGATAATGGATCATCTATAAACGATACCATCTTGTCAAAATTCTTAAAGCCCTGCGGAACTCCTTTATCATCTACCAGATTTAGTAACGCTGCTGCACCCTTATCTGGGAAATCAACAATTGTTTTACCAATCTTCTTAAGCTTCTTAATATCCCCATAATCTATACTTGGCAAATGATATTTGACGACCTCACCTAACTCGCTGACATATTCCACGCCTATTACCTTACCTTTTTTATTGACGATATTCCTTGCATATGACCATGCATCACCATTTTTTGCAAGATTATCAAGCTCATATTTAGCTGGATTTATTCCTTTAGTATTTAAGCTTGTGCTATTATTTAATCTTGACTTCCAATTTTTTCCAAATTCTGTAATTCCAGTTACAAATTCTATCGTATCTAATCCTATAAATAACACATCGCCTATTTCGTCAAAAAATTCTACGCCAAATTGTTCGTTCAGGAATTCTCCTGTATCATCAAACAGGGTTTTCATATCATAATCTGCCCATTCTTTTGCTGCCTCTTCATCTCCACTTGTATAGCTGATAACCCGGCGTGTGCTACCATACACATCAACCAACGCCTTCGCTGCACCCCAGCCTAAGCCTATTGCAGTAAGCACACCCCATACTCCGGAAACAGGGAAACACAATACAAATGCTGCAACCGCTGCAACCGCTATAATAATTTCTCCAACTAACTGTATGACACCACTATCCCAAAGCCATACAGCAATATCTTTTATTACCTCTATTCTGTCTGTATAATACTTAACAATTCCCTCACACAGCTTCTGGAAAGCACTCTTTTCATACTCAGGCTGTATGCCATTTGCGTGCATGAAATCATTTGAATCTGCATATAATCTCTGTGCAAGATTTTCTTCCTCATCCTTAACATAATCATATGTATTTCTTAATGAATCCCGAAATCTTATGAGGTCATTTTTCTTATTTTCAATATCATTTCTTGAATTACCCACATTACCATGTGCCGGCCATTTATGACCATAGTCTCCAGGAAGTGCCGATATTGAGTTCTGTACACCATTAAGGAAATTAATTCTATCATCATATATATTCAAAATATGACTGCTGATATCATCTATCGCATCATCCCATTTGTCGAAATTAATTTTTATCTCGCTCATGACGTCCTCCCTAAATATCTATAAGCTCCTGTAAACGTTCCATCTCTTCTTCTATAATTGCTGCCTGCAATTCATCAAGCTCGCTATACAGATTATCATCTGCACTACTCAAATCGTTATCACATTCCGGTGTTCTTGGCACAAGCCCATCTAAATCCCCAGAGGTAAATTTCATTGTATCAGCCTTTACAGCATTTATAATGTCATCCTCCAAATCACTAAGCTTATTCTTTATTCTGGTAACATCATGCCCACCATCATCAAGCTTTCCTCTTATACGATTTATCTGCCAGCTATAATCATTCATCTCTAATACCTCCGTATCATCAGCTCTGACCTGTAAGTCCGTTGCCTATCTCAGCATCCCAGTCAACATAGCTCTGCTTTATATCCTTAAGGTCATCTCTCATAACCTCCAGCAAATCATACTCATGCGACATATATAATTTAAGTGTATCAAAAGCTTTCTCAAACTCGTCCTTGGATTTTCCAACCCAATTCCCAAGCAGGTCCTCGGTCTGAGTTTCAAGACTTTCTCTTATATCAGCAAATTCCGTAACCGCTGTATCAAGAGCACTTATGGCATCATCCATGCCCGAAGTATCTATTCTTTGCACTGTACCGCTCATCCTTTTACCCTTCCCTTTCGACTATATTTTGTTGCCGTTCTGTTTTCTACACCTAAAATGTTACCCTCAAATATGCACAAAAACAAGCCAAGTTATTGTAAAATAGTACGGTTTATGCAGTTATTTCTTAACCTTTATTTGTCATTTACATTACACACATTTTACATTTGTATATTTGTCTTTTTCTCTTCACACAGTCTTAACATCTTTAACATTTATCTTACATTTCATCCGTAAGGAATGTCTTAATTTTAACAATCTTGCTTCCTGCAAAATAATATGCATCTCCAGGAACCAGTGCTTTAGAATAAGATCTTGCTATCTTTGGTGTGATATCTACAATCTTGATATTAGCCATATCCTCAAATATATAGTACTTTTTCTGTTCCTTAATATACTTAATTGCATCATAAGTATTAAATGCAATAGCAGCATTTTCAAAGCTGGCGAAAAGTACCATAAATTTATATTTCTTGTACTCCTTTATAAATTTATTCATAAATGCCTGAAGCTCTTTTTTCTTTGCTATTTCGTTAAGCACCTGTTTGTCATTAATTACAAATAATATATATGGTGCCTCAGCAAAGTTATAGTTGCTTCTTCCCGCTACATCTATATCCTCCTGACGCTTAATCATAATCTCATCTATCTTTTCCATGAAGCTCTGGGTGTCCGCAGCCTTAACAGAATATGCCTTAACTGTTGTATTATTCTCATATTCCTTAAGCTCTCCCTCGTCATTATCAAGAATATATATGTTAGATGGATATTCAAAAATATTCTTTTCAAAATGATTAAGTATAAGCTTAGTAAGATTTGTTTTTCCTTTACCCTCTCCTCCAGTAATAACCATATAATTTTCTGCCATAAGGTCGATATACTGATAATCAACATTTGCATAATCAATAGCGTATGGCAGCTTGGACAAATCTGAATACAACTCAGGATTGTTTTTCATAACCACACTTTCGACTACCATCTTAGGTACAACAGGTATAATTCTGGCTCTGCCTCCAGTAAACCTGGCAGAATTATTTGTTATGAACTTCTTCATATTCTCTACTCGTTCAATCTCTTTATTACCCTCAAAAGCAAGAGCTGTCTGAAATTCCTTAACCTGCTTATCTATCATGCATAAGCCTCTACCCGCAGTTTCCTTAGGCTCTATCCTGCATCTTCCAAATAAATTTGCATACTCTGCTTTCTCAGTGCAGAAAAGCACGAGCCTTGTGCCATAATTTGCAAGAGCTTTAAATCCAAATGAGTTAGCCTGCGTACCCGTAACTATAAGATTTATACCTACACTAATACCATTTCGCGATAAACTGAGTAAAATATCAAAGTAATCTGCATACTGCTCTCTGAAAACAGCAACATTATCGAGTATAACCAGTATCTGAGGGACATCCTTAAAGCCCGCTTCAATATATGCACTGAATGTACCCAGCCCCTTTTTAGAGAAAATTTCTTTACGTTCCTCAATAAATCCCTGTAGCATTTTAAACAGATTTACAAGCTTTTCTTCCTCAGAGCCTAAAACAACTCCACCAACCTGCTTTGCCTCCTCAAATATTTTTAATGCCATATTTCCACAGTCAATAATATAAATGTTAATATCCTCAGGTGAATATTTATCTAACAGATTATAAAGTATTGTCTGAACCATGGTTGTCTTACCCATCTGTGAGGCTCCTGCAATATACACATTGCTATCTGACAGATTAATAGTAAGCTCCTTCTGTAACTGCTGCTCAGGATCATCATATATACCTATATTCACGCATATTGACTGACTTGTTGTCTTATCAAAGCTTGATATTTCCTTCATGTACAACACATCCTTAAGAGGCGGCTGGCATATTCCCGGTAATCTCTTTATATTCTCTGCTTCACAATAGTCATGTGTGTATTTAACTATAGCCTCAAGCTGTGTAAGTGCCTTATCATCATCATCCTTTTTCTTATTAGAAAATACAACACTTCTCTTTCCCCATAAATTAAGCTCTTTTAATTCAAATGTTTTTTCATCACCCACGGCATTAGATGCCTTGGCTCCACTATATGCAGATTGAAATAATTCAAAAATCTCATTATTACCAACTTGAAAATATGCACGTCCAGGTTCCTTTATTTCAGCTGCAAGCGGGGACTTAATAACCTCATTACTATCTTCCTTAGTCTGTACCTTAAGACACAGCTTAAACTTGGAATTAGACCAAATCTGATTATCTACAACGCCAGCCGGCTTCTGTGTGGCAAGAATAAGGTGCACACCAAGTGTTCTTCCTATTCGGGCAGCACTTACAATTTCCTTCATAAAGTCTGGATATTCTGCCTTTAACTCGGCAAATTCATCACAAACCATAATCAGATGTGGCATAGGAATTGTAACCTCGCCCTTTTTATATTTTTTTATATAATCACTAATATTATTAACACCAGCTTCTGCAAATATCTCCTGTCTCTTTATAAGCTCTGCCTTAATAGAAAGCAGCGAACGATTTATTTCCCTACCATCTATATTTGTTATTGTTCCTATCAGATGAGGCAAATCCTTAAACTGATTCGCCATTCCTCCTCCCTTGAAATCAATTATCATAAATCCAACATCATAAGGATGGAAAAGAGTTGCCATTGATAATATATAGCTTTGAATTATCTCTGACTTACCAGAACCAGTTGTACCGGCAACCAAGCCATGAGGTCCATGCTTTTTATCACTTAAATCGAGATAAACCAATGTCTCATTGCCTCGTATTCCCAATGGTGCTGCCATCGATTTATATACCTGAGAGGCTGCCCAACGAGACTTCAAATCCAAGTCATCTACCTTCATGATATCTAACATTTCAAATAAAGTTATATTGTGCAATGTACTTTCAACACTCACCTGATTAACATACACTGAGCCAAGCTTAAGCATAGCCTTATTGAATGCGTCCATATTTACATTATTGTATATAAATGATGCTTTCATATCACCATCATGTGCATTTACAAGCAACCCCTTAGAATTATCTGTAAGTGTTATTACCCTGTCAGCCTCCATAGGAATACATTCTCTATGCTCCTCTAAAAATATAAATATACATTTAAGCTCCCTTCCTCTTCCATAGTATCTGGAAATCGGATGATTATTTATACTTTCTGACTTCACTATGAATATGACAAAATATGGTACATCTATATCGCCTGCGGTAGACTCCGCAATACTCTCACGACGCAATAACTCTTTATATATATTCTCAAATATATACTTCACGGATTCCTCATCATATATAAAATTCCTTATTCCACCCTGACCACATGTGATGTTTTTCAACCATCTCATTCCATAGAAAAATTTCTTATCCTTCTCGTCAAATACATAGAACAATTTAATATCATCGTAAAAATGAGTTACTGACAAATCTGTGGTAATAATTGATACCATATTAAGAAGCGCCTCATGTGTACCAACGAATCCAACTGTATTACATTCTCTTAATGCAATAACAATCGGTGCATTGTCGATATATTCATATGAATCAGCAAGCTTTTCAGGATAATCTATTATCTTATCCTCTGTATCCTTAAATTCCTGCTTCGTATATTCTACCTGCTGTAAAGACCTGACCTTTCCTGTTCCAAGACGAACAGTAAGAAAATCGTCATCTGTTCTTGTTCTTTCAAACAGCCTTGTATCAAAATCAAATACCTCCTGAAGCTCCTCCTCCACTCTGTAATATTTATCATTTAATATCTCTAATTCTTTTTCCCTTTTATTCTTAATCTCTGTCTCTTTTTCATTTATGTATTCTGTATATTGCTGTTCTCTGTGCTCTACATCCTTTTTGTATTGATTTTTATTTACAAAATATGTGATAAAGGAGGTAGCAATGCCCATCAGCATCATAGCTCCGCTATACATAATAAACATTTTGTTTGATGACATTCTTCCTCTTATTGAAATCATAAGAACAAGCGTAATAATACTTGGTATGATACTCATCAGAAAATTCTTTTTATCCTTCTGTGGTGCAGGCTTTGGCATCAATACCTCTATAGCTTCCTCCTTTATATTTCTCCGTATGCGTACATTTCTCATAAATTGTGGAAATGAATGGAAGCTTTTTGAGTCCAAAACATCAACATATGACAAACCATTAAGTTTTTTGAAATCCTGCTTTGATGTATAAAGGCAGTCACCACTCAGATAAAAACCTACTCCGTCAAGCATAAAAAAATCAGAATTATGTATAATTTGTTCCGTACCTGACATTTTAGAACCATTGATATAAATACCATTTTTACAATCATTATCAATTATCTTATAATTATTTTCACACGCAATAAGAGTTAATACATCCCCCTGCACCAACGGATTAGTTATGTAAATATCACAAAATTCACGTCCACCTATACTTATTTGTTGTCTCCCCGAAATATTTATTGCCCTGTCATAATTGTAATCCTGATCATCGAAATTAATAAGAAATGAGATATGAAATAAAAGCGACTTGCTCTCTTTATATTTTAATGTTATATCCGTTCCATGTATAAGCTCCATAGAACGGAGCTTCATAATCCCCTTAGAATCTATGTATATGTTATCTCCACACATCAGCTTCCAGCCATATTCCGTTTTGATAAACTCCAGCATTATATCATCAAAAAATCTATCCCTGTCAAAACGAACATTGCAGTGTTTATATGTTCCTACACAAAATATTCCATTTTCTGTTTCTTCAAGCGGAATTTCATGGTAAAAACCACTTCCATATATAATAAGCTTATAATTGTAATCCATTTTTCCTCCCTCTGTTAAACATGAATACATGTTCCATTTTTTAGATTATATTCTGCCAATAATCTTCCACCCTTAAGTAAAGCAATGGGATTTTCAGCCTTAAGATATCTCTGGTTGATATCATTTGTATCAATATTCAGACCATATGCACTGTTTAGTGCAAGCACAAGATCGTTGGCGGTTATATCAAGTGGTACCTCTACATCATGCTGCTCATTTCTTTCTACAATATTTAAAACAATTACTACTTTGTCTGCCATACATATCCTCCTTATTATCATTCCTCTAAAGAAGCAGCATTGCTGTATCCTTATACATGTGAGCATGCCGCATAGACGCTATAGTCTGTTCATTCAATAATTCTGTTTCTTCTACATATTGAGTTATTGTACAATTAGAAAGATACTCACTTTCAATTATGCAATTCCTGTCTGTCGCATCGTATCTGTTACATACAAACATGAATTTTCTTTCATCAGAATAATCAAAATTTTCCAGCATACTTTCGCTTTTCCACACCGATAAAGCGTCCTGTTTTAAAATGGTGAGGATTTTATCACATATACTCATAATCATAAGATTAAATTCATCTAATACCCCATCCGTATCCACTACTATATAGTCATACTTCTTTTCCTTTATCAGCTCCTGAATAAAATATATGTAATCCTTTTTTTCAATACCATATGTTACCAGTGCTCCCTGAATAGGTTTTATATAATCAAATTCCTCATTGCCAGTATAATTTATAAGATTTGACATTATATCCTTTGCCTCAACAGATAGCTCCTGACAAAACATGGCATTTACATATTCCCTATTTCTCATATACCATTGGAAAGACTGCACCGATTCCACATTCAGATATAAAACCTGCTTATTATAATCAGCTAATTCGCTGCAAATATTTAACGCTACTGTTGTCTTTCCAGAGCCGCCAACTGGTGAATACACCAAAATAGTTTTCGTATCTCCTATCTTTTCTTCTGAATATTCTCTTAGCTGCTTATCAAGCTTTCCTGAAATTTTATAAATAATTTCTCTGACACTTGAATATTTATATATACTTACAAACCCCTCCCGATTGCTTATATCCTCCGGATCATCCTCCAGTACAAAAACCATACCTATATTCTGCCTGTCAACAGCATCTATATATTGATTTTTATCAATTACCAATACATCTATTTTTTGAGGCCGGCTAAAATACCAGTTGAAGTACTCTTTATCTGTTATAAGAGTTATTTCAGCATAATCTCCCATTCCTCTAAGCAATCCTATCTCCAGACAGGAAAGATATATTTCGTCAAAAACACAAACAACCATTGAAACCTTATTCATAAATATCTCTCCTTAAATTTTGCTTACAGTATATCGACAATCCGCGATATCTATAACGTCACCTATATTAATCTCTGTATAGCAATCAGGCACAGCCTGTTCACCATTTATGTATGTTCCATTTGTACTCCCAAGGTCTTTAACAAATATTTTATCCTCGGCTACAACAAACTCACAATGTACACGACTGACTGCTGTTGATGAATGTATTGTACAATTTACTCCTTCTGTACCCTTACCGACAATATAATTAATGTCATTTACTATAATATCTGTGTTCTTCGCAGGATTATCAGAAACAAGTATAAAGTAACCAAATACCATTTCCCTGCCTGCTGCCTGCTTTACAGCTGCATTTTCCTCAATATTTCGTATTCCGTATTTTTTGTTATTAAATGCATTTTGTATATCATCCAGAGATAAAGCAGAATCCATACAATCATGAAACAGAACATCTACATATTTATCATTCATACATTCCGACTGATAAAGCATTGTCGTAATAAGCGTTCTGACATTTTCCTCAAAGGATTTATATGTATCCTTATTGCTTATAATAGCTACTGGCAAACAAACAAGCCTCACATTAAGTTTATCATCTATAAATATTTTATTAGGTCTTATATCTACTGTCTCAATCTGTGTAAAGCTGTCAGTCCTTATTTTTATTATTATTGATATAAGATTTTCAATAACTGTCATTATATCCTGTGGTCTCGCAGATACAGAAAAACGTTCTAAGCTATTTAAACCCTCTGTATCATAC
>CAVELH010000003.1:0-43697 GCA_963616385.1 bacterium
CAGCCATATGCTTGGAGGTTGGCTTGGTGTTTAACCTGATATCTGCTTGTTCGTGTATATTATACAGATATCTTCCCCAATCATCAGATAATATCATTGAGCGGGCAGGATATCAGGGAGATATTGAGCCACATGATATCTATATGAGTGTTGATGGTGAAACTTCAGTGTATGTGTTGCAGGTGTCACCTGTGATTTATACGGAGCAGGAATTTAAGGAACAGCTAGAAAGAGTTTACCTTGAGTTAGCTGAGGCAATGCCTGAAGATAATGAAAGCTTAGACAACATCTATACAGACATATTATTAAAGAGTAGTGACAGTACGGGAGCTTTCGATATTTCATGGCATTCTGACTATCCGGAGTATGTGACATCTTATGGAAAGGTTAATAGGGATGGATTAGAGCAGGATATGGAGGTTTTGCTTACTGCGGACGTTACATATCAGGATTATTCTGACAGCTTTTCCTATAGCGTGACATTGAAGGCAGACAAGGGAAATGATGAAAATAATATAGATATAGTCATGAGAAAATTAGAGGAGTTAGAGGGTAATGAGCGTGAAAAACAGTTTATAAGGCTGCCTGATGAAGTGGATGGAGTGAGTATATCACTGTCTCCAAAGAGAAAAAATAAAGCTTTATATATAATGATATTTGCCATACCAACATGTGTTTTGTCGGCATTTTTTGGAAAAAGCAGAATGATGGAGAAAATAAAGGAACGTGATAATATGCTAAGGATTCTATATCCGATTTTTGTAAACAGACTTTATCTTTTGCTTGGAACGGGAATGACGTTAAAAAACAGCATGAGGCAGATAGTTAATAACACAGATAATAATATTTTAACAGAGGAGTTGTCATATACGCTTAGAGAGATGGATGCCGGAAAGGATGAGGCATATGCGTATGAGCAGCTTGGCAGCAGATTGGCATTGCCGCAGTATGTGAGGATTATGAATCATATAAGCCAGAATCTAAGACTTGGCACAAGAGATTTAAGAGCCATGATGGAGGAGGAAGTACATATGTCAGTAAACGATAGAATAGAGTATGCAAAGAAAAAGGGTGAGGAGGCATCCACCAAGCTACTCATTCCAATGATAATATTGCTGGCTGTCGTGATGGTTATAATAATGATTCCTGCGGTTATGGAATTTTAGGAGGTAAATTATGAAGATGATAAGACGATTTTTATCTGAAGATGACGGAATGGGAGTTGTTGAAGTCATATTGATAATTGTAGTTCTTGTGGCAATGGTTGCCATATTTAAAGAGCAGATTAAAACTCTGGTAGAAAACATCTGGAATTCTATTAATAAGGACGCTAAAGGAATATATTCATAGCGAAAATCAGATAGGAGGGAGAATATGAATAATCATGGAAGAATAACGGTATTCTTAAGTCTTATGGTCGGCGGTATGTTAATTCTGGCTATGACAGCAATATCAATAATAGATAAATATATGGCTAAGAGTAAGCTTGCCATGTGCTCAAGAACTGCCGTATCGGGTGTGATGGCACAATATAACAATTGTATATATGAGCATTATCATATTCTCCTTTTTGATACAAATCAAAGCGGAAGGGGGGAAGGTTGTATAGAAGAGAGCATTATTGATAATCTAAATACAAATCTGGGAGCGGATTATCAGGTAGAAGCTGTGGCTATATCGGAATTTACATACTTGTGGAGTGATGACTGTGAGGAGCTTAAGCAACAGATTAAGGATTATGCGGGTTACGCGGCACTTGAATATACAGCCGAGCTGATATTGGACAAGACGGGCGGTGAGGATGGAACGCTTGCCCCTGAGCTATTGCAGGACATAGAAAGTGCGGGGGCATCCGATACGCAGCCAGATAATAGTACAGCGAGTGCATCCAGTACGCAGCCAGATAATAGTACAGCGGGTGCAACTGGTACACAAACAGATACTAGCAATACAAAAAGTGATACAGATGATCCGAGAAAGCTTACAGGGAAGCTTACGGGACTTGGACTTCTTACGATAGTTTTACCTGATGATATAGAGCTTAGTGACAGAGTGTTAGGTATTGATGAGCAACCCTCACGTTCAATGACAGGATTATTTTCTTTTGATTTTTCTCTTAATAATTCATTTGACAGTTACAGCAAATTTAAGGATGACATAAGCAGTCATAGTGTATGGAAGGACAGCCTGATAGATGTAGGCGTAGGTGTTGCATATGCGGCACAGGTATTTAATTGTGCTACAGAACAGGATGTAAATGACACCTCTGTATTGAAATGCGAGCTCGAATATCTTATTGGGGGAAAGAGCAGCGATGCTGCCAATATAAAATCAGTTGTAAACAGGATAATAGCGATACGACTGCCTGTTAATTATTCCTTTTTAATGTCTGATAATGTGAAATCATCGGAGCTTTCTACACTTGCTACATCTCTTATGGCTGTGACTGGAATACCATCCCCTATTTTGAAGAGACTCTTGGCTGGCGCGTGGGCATATGTTGAGGCTGTTGCGGAGATAAGAAATCTTATGGCTGGAAGTAAGCTGGCATTTAAAAAGACAGCTAGTAACTGGATAACAGACTTGGATAATTTGAGTGAGAGTATGTATTCGACGTGTGAGGAGGATGACAAGGGACTTAGTTATAAGGATTACCTTCTTATATTGCTTGCAATGGATATGGATAAAGGGTATATAAGAATGCTTGATTTGATACAGCTAAATACAAGAGAAATGGAAGCTGATTTTAATATCAAAAATGCTGCTGTTGCAATAAGCGTTGATATAAGTGTTACACATGATGGAACAAAATACGGATTTAAGGAATCGGCAGAGTATTAAGTATTATACAGATTTTTACCCTAATATTCCCTGTCCTCTTTGCCTATTAGATTTAAAAAATCAAATCCTCTCCAAGTGCAATTATTGTTTTGGGCAGGGGGTATTAGGATAGAAATCTGTTGTCAGGGGGTGATTAATAATGCATAACAGAGGCAGTGCTACGATAGAGGCAATACTTGTCTTTCCACTTTTTTTATTCTTTGTGATGAGCCTGTATCATATGTGTTGTAGCAGGCTTGCGGATAATATCATATATGAGGCTGCAATAGAGACTGCTGAATATATGGCAGAGTATGCGTATTTAGATGGACATAATATATTGCTTCCCACATATAAATTTCAGGAGTATATAGATGACAAAGCTATTGTTTCGCGTTATGTGGATGGAGGCACTTCGGGTATTTTATTTATTGGGACGAATCCGCTTGATGATGAGGGGTATGTGGTTTTAAAGGTGCAGTATAAGAGTAAAATCAGTGTTCCATTTTTGCCTGTGCTTAGCAAAATGCATAGCTTTGAGATAAGACAAAAGGCATATGTGTGGGCTGGTGAAGCCGGTGGCAGTGATGGTGATAATAATGACAGCTATGTCTATGTTACGGATAACAGAGATGTATATCACAGTACGAGACTGTGTACATATTTAAGCCTGTCTGTTCGCGCTGATGATGTAGCTGGTGCTAAGGCAAATGGATATTCAATATGTGAGATATGTGGATATGGAGATGAAAAGATAGTTTACGTTACTGATTATGGAAGAAGGTATCATAAGGATATCAAATGCAGCGGATTAAAGAGAACGGTTTACAGAGTGAAATTAAGCGAGGTTGAAGGTCTGGGAGGATGTGTCAGATGTGCGAGATGAGTGAAGAAAAGTATGTAAATAGAGTAAATAGGATTTATAAAAATGACATGGATATATGTAATAACAGAGGAAGCTCTACAGTAGAAATGTGTTTTATTATGCCTGTTATTGTAATAATTATTGCTGCAACAATATTCCTGTTTTTGTATGCTATAGATGATGCAAGACATCAGGGAGTTGGTTATGTCAATTTATATGCATATAGGGGTAGTGATGAGGTAATAGAGGGTGTGACAATTGGTGATGGAGAAATTTCGTGTGCGTATTCAGGAGAAGAAGGTTCTTATGGTATTCAGAGGAAATGCTATATATACAGTACAGAGTATGGGGTGAGGACAGGCAGACTTAGGAGGTGGCAGCTATATGGAGATGTGTTATCGGAGCAGGGGAATTAGCAAATATGTTGAGGTTAATATTGGAGATTGTAATATGTTAGCAGGCTGTGGCTATCTGTATCAGGTTCGTATGTTAGAGGATAATAAAATCAACAACCTTATAAAACCTATAGTGATGGAGATGGACAATAATGTATATCTCAAATATGAGATTAATTCACTCTATGTATTAGAGAGATATTTGCGTGAACAAAAGGTAAATGGTCATATGCTTGCCACATGGATAAAACAGCTTGCGGATTGCATTTTCGATATGGGAAAGTATCTTCTGCTGCCGGATAACATAGTACTTTCATGTAATTACATGTTCCTTGATAAAGAAACTGATGAGCTTTTGATTATATATGTACCGGGATATGAAAAAAATATTGTAGAACAGATAAAGACATTTTTGGAGTATTGTATGCAGGCTTTTGATTCGTCTGACAGAGATGGTATAAACCTATTATATAAAATACATGCGAGGGTTTCCGATGGCAAATGTGATGTTATAGAATTAAAGAATATGGTTTTGCAGTATGAAAATGCATTTGGATTATCTGAGAATTGTTATGAGGTATCAGGAGGCTGTGAAAATATACAGGATGATTTTGTCCAATATACAGATATAAACATACATAAATCAAATGAGCGTAAAAATGAGTGCAAAGGGGATTATAAAGAAGATGATAAAAACGAAATTAAAAGTGAAAAAAGGGTAAAGATATCTTTATTTCGCAAACTTATATTAGGTG
Source organism: bacterium (assembly GCA_963616385.1). GTDB lineage: Bacteria > Bacillota > Clostridia > Lachnospirales > Lachnospiraceae > Coprococcus_C. The sequence goes on from CAVELH010000003.1 coordinate 4,836, forward strand.
TAAATGTGGTGGCATTTATTTATATGCTTTATATGTACTTTGATAATAGAGAGCGTGTGATGGCTTTATACGCAGCAATACTTTTGCTGATAGTATTTGTGGCGCATATTATCTTTTGCTTAATTGAACCGGAGGAGGATATAGACGAGATAATGAGGGAGTATTGTGAGGCAGAGTCAAAGGATAAATATGATGAACCTAAAAATAACAGATTAGGTAATAATGCGTCAAATAAATATATTTCTGATGTCAGTGAACAGGAGAACTATAGTATAAATAAATATAGTGCAGAAGATATCACGTCAGAGCGGCATGCGGTTCATAAGCTTGTTCCATTAGCTGATGGCTCACTTGATGACATGGACTTGACAACTGCCGCAATGCCATGTGTGATAGGGCGGGGAAAGAAGGAGACGGGTTATAGAATTCCGACCACACAGATTAGCAGAGTACATGCGTGTATATATAGTGATAAGGGATTTTATTATTTGGAGGATAGGAATTCAACGAATGGAACATTTATTAATAGGGAAAAGATTGAAGCGTTTCAGAGAGTAAAGCTTAACAGAGGAGACGTTGTGAGCTTTGCCGGTGAAGATTTTTTCGTGACATGATTGTATTTAACGTTCATTTTTGATATAGTAATTATATATATTGTCGTGGTACGTCAGATAGAGGTGAACGTTTTGAAGGTTAATGTATATTATGGTGGACGGGGATTGCTAGAGGATCCGTCATTATATGTAATAGATAGAATTATACAGGTGTTAGAGGAACTCAGAGTTACTGTAACAAGGTATAATATATATGAGGACAAGGCAGGTATAGCTACTCTTCCTAATACGCTTAAGGATTGTGATGGAATAATCCTTGCATCAAGTGTTGAGTGGTATGGCATGGGAGGCTACATGCAGCAGTTTCTTGATATGTGTTGGCTGTATGGAGATAAGGAGAAGATATCTGAGCTTTACATGATGCCAATCGTAGTTGCCACAGCATATGGTGAACAGGATGTAGAGATGTCACTTAAGAGGGCATGGGATGTGTTAGGTGGTATATCACTTAATGGACTTGCCACTTATGTTGACAGCCATGAGGTATTAGAGCAGAATTCGGCATATCTGTCGTTTATCGAGAAGAAGGCAGAGGAATTATACAGAAGCATTAACCAGAAGGTTGTTAAGCTGCCTACCAGCAATACGGCTGTCAAGAATAACCTTATCAAGAAACGTAATATTAACCTCACACCGCAGGAGAGCGAGCAGTTATCTAAGTTTGTTGCGGATGATGGCTATGTAAGGAAGCAGAAGGAAGACATAGAGGAGCTTGCAGCCATGTTTAAACAGATGCTTGGAGATGACGAGCCGAAGGAAGAGCGAATTTATGAGGATGACATAGTGGAGGGATTTTCTACTAATTATTACCCTGAGAAGGATTTTTCTGCAAAGTATGTGATAATAATTCCGGATTTGGGAAAGAATCTTATCATCAATGTTGGAAATGAGCTTACCTGTGAATATGGTGAGGATCAGGAGGGTGACGTTAAGATGAAGGCGTCGAGTGACCTTATCAGAGATATAATGGCTGGTAAGATGACCTTCCAGAAGGGCTTTATGTCAGGCGAGATTACAGCTAAGGGTAATTTTAAGACACTTAGAATGTTAGATCAGGTATTTAGATTCCGTTATTCCAAATGATAGAAATGAGGCATAATTATGTCATACATGGCATTATATAGAAAGTGGCGTCCTGACGTATTTCAGGAAGTCAAGGGACAGGAGCATATAGTTACTACCCTGAAAAATCAGATAAAGCATGAGAGAATCGGACATGCATATCTTTTCTGTGGAACAAGAGGAACAGGAAAGACTACTATTGCGAAGCTTATGGCTAAGGCTGTTAATTGCGAGCACCCTGTGGACGGAAGTCCATGCAATGAGTGTGCAAGCTGTAAGGCTATAGCAGCCGGCAATTCAATGAATGTAATTGAGATAGATGCGGCATCTAATAATGGTGTAGATAACATACGTCAGATTAATAATGCAGTACAGTATTCGCCACAGTCGGGTAAGTACCTTGTATACATCATTGACGAGGTACATATGCTGTCAATAGGTGCATTTAATGCGCTTCTAAAGACCTTGGAGGAACCGCCTGCATATGTTATTTTCATACTTGCGACAACAGAATCACACAAGATACCTGTGACCATTTTGTCAAGATGCCAGAGATATGACTTTAAGAGAATTTCGATAGAAACCATTGCAGACAGACTTAAGGAGCTGCTTGACAGAGAGAATGTAGAGGCAACACCTGAGGCTCTTGCATATGTAGCCAAGGCGGCAGATGGTTCAATGAGAGATGCCTTAAGTATATTGGATCAGTGTATAGCATTTAATCTTGGAGAGAAGCTCACATATGATATGGTGCTTGATACCATAGGGGCGGTTGATATAGAGGTATATATAAAGCTGTTAGAATGTATACGGGACAAGGATATAGCAGCTGCGGTAGATATTGTTGAACAGGCAATATGGCAGGGCAGGGATTTGATGCAATTCATAAATGAATTTACAATCTTTTTAAGGAATGTATTGATGCTTTCAATAGCTCCCGATATGAAGCTTGATATAACAAGTGATAATGTAGAGAAGCTTACAGCACTTGGTAAGTCATTTAGTGAGAGCACACTTATTGCATATATAAATATATTGCAGGAGGCTGCAAGCAAAATGACCTACATGACAACTAAGCGAATTGCTTTGGAGGTTGCCATAATTAAAATGTGCAAGCCGCAGATGCAGGATGGCAGTGCAGCATTAGAGCAGCGTTTAGAGGAGGTCGAGCACAGACTTGACAGCGCACCTGAGAGTAAACAGATAGTTTACGTTAAGCAGGATGATGAGGCAGCGGGTGACGTAACAGAACAGGCAGTAGATGGCAGCCGGAATGGAGACTCGGAAGAACAGAGTAAGAAGATAGTAGATAATCTGCGAAGCAAATATAAGGAAGCTGATTACAGGGAGATAATGTCTATTGTAAGCATTTGGAATCAGATTAAGAAAAATGCTATGAAAATGACCAGAAACTTCCTTAATATGGCAAGCGTAACCCCTGGGGATGTACCTGGAACGATAGATTTGGTTATCGTGAAGAGTCCGGAGACAGCACTTGCTATAGATTATTTCGAGAAGAAGAGTAATATAGAGGCTTTAGAGGCGGACATAGCCGAGATGACAGAGCGAAGCGTCCATATAGGCTTGCGCAAGCTGACTAAACATGAGGCTACGGAAGCTCAGATATCAGATTGGGATTTATCTAAGATTAACTTTGATAATATAGAAATTAAATATTAGGAGGAAGAAAAATGGCAAAAAGAGGTGGATTTCCGGGAGGTATGATGCCGGGAAACATGAATAATCTCATGAAGCAGGCTCAGAAGATGCAGAAGCAGATGGAGGAGCAGGCTAAGGAGCTTGAAGAGAAGGAATATGAGGCAACTGCCGGAGGCGGAGTAGTTAAGGTTAAGATTAATGGTAAAAAAGAGATAACTGAGCTTAAGCTTGACGAAGAGGTTGTAGATAAGGATGACATCGAGATGCTTGAGGATCTTGTTATAGCTGCTGTGAATGAGGCTATTCGTATGCAGGATGAGGATCAGAAGAACCAGATGGGTAAAATCACCGGTGGCATGGGCGGAGGTTTTCCGTTCTAATGGAAGTGTATGGAGGACAGGTTAATAAGCTTATAGAAGAACTGTCCCGTCTGCCGGGAATAGGGGGTAAGACCGCACAGCGATTGGCATTTTATATAATTAATATGCCGGAGGACAGGGCAAAAAGTCTTGCTGATTCTATTATAGATGCAAAACACAATACCAGATATTGTCAGAGCTGCTATACCATTACAGACAGGGATATATGTCCTATCTGTGCTTCTCAGAACAGAAACCATAAGCTTATTATGGTTGTTGAAAGTCCAAGAGATTTGGCTGCATATGAGAGAACAGGTCAGTATCAGGGCGTATATCATGTTTTACACGGTGTAATTAATCCAGCTATGGGAATTGGAGCTAATGACATAAGACTTAAGGAATTGATTTTGCGTTTGGAACAAGAGGACGTTGAGGAACTAATTATAGCAACAAATTCAAGCGTTGAGGGGGAAGCAACTGCTATGTACATATCTAAATTAGTTAAACCTTCGGGAATCAAGACCACCAGAATAGCGAGTGGAGTTCCTGTCGGTGGAGATTTAGAGTGTATAGATGAGGTTACCTTGCTCCGTGCCTTGGAGGGTAGAATTACTATTTAGGAGGTAGAAGTATGAAGAGAATAGGTATGTTGACCAGTGGTGGTGATTGTCAGGCTCTTAATGCGACAATGAGAGGTGTTGTCAAGGGACTTTACAATACCTATAAGGATGTTGAGGTTTACGGTTTTTTAGAGGGATATAAGGGCCTTATATATGGCAATTATAAGAAGCTTAATGCAGAAGATTTTTCTGGAATTTTAACCAAGGGTGGAACAATACTTGGAAGCTCAAGACAGCCATTTAAGCTTATGAACGTTCCTACAGAGGATGGACTTGACAAGGTTAAGTCCATGAAGGAGACATACAAGAAGCTAAAGCTGGATTGTCTTGTTGTTCTCGGAGGAAATGGTTCTCAAAAGACTGCTAACCTTCTGTCAGAGGAGGGACTTAACGTAGTAGGACTTCCTAAGACTATTGATAATGATATCTGGGGTACAGATATGACGTTTGGCTTCCAGAGTGCAGTTGACATTGCTACTCAGGCTATAGATTGTATTCATACTACAGCATGTTCACATAACAGAGTATTTATCGTTGAGGTTATGGGACATAAGGTTGGATGGATAACACTCCATGCAGGTATTGCTTCAGGAGCAGATATAATTCTTATTCCTGAGATACCATATGATATCAAGAAGGTATGCGAGGCATTAGATAAGAGAACAAGAGCTGGAAAGGGCTTCTCTATTCTTGCTGTTGCAGAGGGTGCTATATCTAAGGATGTTGCAAGCCTTCCTAAGAAGGAGAGAAAGGCAGCAGTTGCCGCAGCCGCAGAGAAATATCCTTCTGTAGCGTATGAGGTCGCTGATAAGATAAAGGATTACTGCGGTATGGATATAAGAGTAACTGTTCCGGGACATACTCAGAGAGGTGGAAGTCCTGTACCTTATGACAGAGTTATATCAAGTTTGTTTGGTGCAAAGGCAGCAGAGCTTATCAAGAATGAGGATTATGGCAAGCTTGTAGTTATGAAGAATAATGAGGTTACAGCAATACCTCTTGCTGAATCAGCAGGTAAGTTAAAGTATGTATCACCTGATGACAGCATCGTTAAGAATGCAAGAATGCTTGGAATTTCTTTTGGAGATTAATGCTGACACGGTAGTAACACATTTGCATATATTATAACAAACAGACAATTAAGGTCCGGAGCTTGCGGATTTTGATTGTCTGTTTGTTAAAAGTGAAGAATAATTAAGATATGTGAATGTGAGGGCATATATGGAAGATATTATAAGAGCAAGGCTCATGCAGCCTGAGCTTCAGCTTATAGATGAAAATGAACTTGAGGCTGACAGAGAATACTTAATGCAGATGTATCCTGCAAGAGCCAGACTTATTATGGTGATGGTTGAGGATGCCTGTGACCGATTAGAATACGAGGGAAGTCCTATGTTTGCACAATTCCCTGACAAGGAATATATGCTTGGGATTTCCAGAAAAATATATAACAAGATATCCTTTGAGGAGGACGATAACCTTAGATATATGATAGAGGTTATGGTCTGCAATGAGTTTTACGTTAGACGAAACAGGTATAAGAGAAGGAGAAAGTTCTTTTAGCTTATGATTAAGAAAATAATAACTAAGGTGCTGGTATTTATCATAGTTGTTGCCGGCACTGCACTTTTGATAAATAAATTCAATAACTCTAAGCTGGCAGATGCTACGCGAGAGATGGATGATCCTCAGCTCCCGCTTGTATACTGTCAATTTGAAGGACAGATAGTGAACCAGATGTTTGGATATACTCAGACTATGTCAACTGGGCTTATGCGTGATGGCATAGTGCCTCTTAATCAGGATTATGGTGTCAACATTCTGGTTGAGGACACTCAGAGCTATGGCGTTGGTTATTCGTATGAGTTAAGAACAATTGCCGGTGACTCTCTTATAGAGGAGGGTGATCTTGAACAGGCTACTGAATATCAGGGCTATAAACAGTACAATGTGCGTTTCAGGATGGATATGAAACAAAATCAGGAATATGTGCTGGTGTTTAAGATAGATAATAGTAATGGCGGTTGTGCAAGATATTATACAAGAGTTGTTAATCTTGAGAATCAATATGCTACCAAGATTATGGATTATGCGAATCAGTTCCATAACACTACATTTACCAAGGACGTAAATGCAGAACAGGGTAATCTGGTGTATGACCAGCTTAAATCTGGCAACAGTGACAATAATCTTGCTCATGTTAATCTGAATTCGTCATACGAGCTGGTTAGCTGGGGTGGTATAGTTCCGCTTGTTGTTACAGGAATAGTTCCTGAGATTACAGAGATAGATAAGGAATATGCAGTTATTCATATGGCATATGTGGTGGAATCCTTAAATGATTCCGCCAGCCACTATTACAATGTGGACGAGTATTATACAGCCAGATATGATGTAAGCTCTGGCAACATTGAGCTCCTTGCATTTGACAGATACATGGAGAGTATGTTTGATGAGGGTTATATAAGCAAGGATAACAATGCTGTCAGCCTTGGAGTTTCCTCTATTGATAATGCCGAGTACGTTGTTTCCTCTGACAATAAGAAGCTTGCATTTGTCAAGCAGGGAGAGCTGTGGTACTACGATTATAATAGCTCTATCCTTGTAAATGTATTTGGATTTACGCAGGGCAATTATGCTGATGTCCGTACAATGAATACAAATGTTGATATTAATATTCTTGATATGGATGACGATGGCAATATATATTTTGTGGTGTATGGATATATGAGCCGTGGTGAGCATGAGGGTGAAAATGGAATAGCACTTTATCATTTTACCGTAGATGATTCGAGAATACAGGAAAAATTCTTTGTGAATTCAGATGAGCCTTATGACGTTATGAAGCAGGAGACTGGAAGGTTTACCTATTATGATGCAAATGGCTATCTGTATTATCTTCTGGATGGAAGTATATATGAGGTTGACCTTAATGATATGACACAGAATACTATCGTGTATGGATTGCCATCGGAGAAGTATCTTGTATCTCAGAACAGGAAAATTGTCGTATATCCTGACAATGCCAATGATGAGGATGTAACAAGCCTTGTTATCCATAATTTTGAGACCGGTGAAATATATACTGAGAGTGGTCATGGTAATGACCGACTGCTTGCGCTTGGTTTTGTCAATAATGACCTCATTTACGGAGTGGCGGATGCATCTGATATAGTAATATCTAATGACAGACAGGCAATATTACCTATGTATAAGCTCTATATTATATCTCCTGATGGGGGTGATATAAAGGAGTATGACAAACAGGGAATATATATAATGGATGCAAGGGTTGATGATGAAAAAATCTACCTTGAGAGAGCTGTTAAGCAAAATCAGTTCTTTGAGACCTGCGACGCTGACTTTATATCATATAAGCAGGAGGAACAGACAGATAATATGCTGCTTACATACAATTATAGCAGCATGGAGCAAAACAGACTTGATATAGTGTTCCCTGCAAATATATATATCAGTGAGTCTGTAAAGCATATTATGACGAAGAATAAAAAGGCTGAGGATTATGTTCAGCTTAATGTTAAGACTACAGTTGATAGTGAACTTTATTATGTATTTGATAATTCCGGATATAAGGGAGAATACAACAGTGCTGGTCGTGCAATTCTCGTAGTTGAGGAGGAAAAAGCGGGACTTGTTGTAGATGGGGATGGCAATACAGTCTATCGCTCCATTGCTGCTGTAAAATATAACACGATAGCTGATAAGATAAGAGAGTATCCTTGTGATAATATAGATGACACAATGATGACCTGTGCATATATGTGTATAGATTATGGAACAAGAAATATTGAGTATAGTGATATAATGGCTTGCGATAGCTGGGAGGATGCATTTGCGAAATATACTCTTGGTGTCGGAGTTAATATATCTGGAATTGATTTAGATACAGCACTTTATTTTCTGGATAGAGATGTGCCATTTGCGGCATGCATAGATGATGGAAGATATGTATTGGTAATCAGTTACAACTCCACCCACATAAGATACTATGATCCTATGCTGGGCGAAGAAGTAAAAGTTACCAGAAATGAATTTAAGAACAGTCTTAGTATGCAGGGAAATATAATGTATACTTATACATCCCAGTAACCATCTAAAGTAGCAAAATAATCTTCTGGAGTTTCTGCTCGACGGATTTGCTTTACGCTGCCGTCCTCACAGAGCAGAAGCTCAGCAGATTTGAGCTTACCATTGTAGTTATAACCCATAGCAAAACCGTGTGCTCCGGTATCGTGAATTACAAGGTAATCACCCATATCAATCTTAGGAAGCTTACGGTCAATAGCGAATTTATCATTGTTTTCACATAATGAACCTGTAACATCATATGTGTGGTCACATGGTTCATTTTCCTTACCAAGAACTGTGATGTGGTGGTAAGCACCATACATAGCAGGTCTCATAAGATTGACTGCACATGCATCAACACCGATGTATTCCTTGTATATATGCTTCTCGTGTATAGCCTTAGTTACAAGATGACCATAAGGTGCAAGCATGAAACGTCCAAGCTCTGTGAATATACTTACATTGCCAAGTCCGGCAGGCTCAAGAACTTCTTTATAAACCTGATGTACACCCTCGCCTATTTTAAGAATATCATTAGGCTCCTTGTCTGGAGTATAAGGTATACCTACGCCGCCTGACAGATTGATAAAGTCAAGCGCAATGCCGGTCTTTTCCTTAAGCTCGACAGCAACCTCGAATAATATCTTGGCAAGTGTTGGATAATATTCATTAGTTACAGTGTTGCTTGCAAGGAAGGAATGCATACCAAAATGCTTTGCCCCTGCCTCTTTTAACTCTGTATAAGCCTTGAACAACTGCTCCTTTGTCATACCATACTTAGCATCACCAGGGTTGTCCATGATAGTTGTTGAAATTGAAAATGTTCCACCTGGATTATAACGACAGCATATAGTCTCAGGTACACCACATGTGTCCTTTAAAAATTGTACATGAGTATAATCATCAAGGTTTATGTTAGCTCCAAGCTTCTTGGCAAGCTCAAACTCCTTGGCAGGAGTATCATTTGATGAGAACATGATGTTAGAGCCTGTTACACCAACCTTCTCAGACATAAGAAGCTCAGTGTAGGATGAACAGTCACAACCGCAGCCTTCTTCCTTGAGAATCTTGAGAATAGTAGGATTAGGTGTAGCTTTAACAGCAAAATATTCCTTAAAGCCAGGATTCCATGAGAAAGCCTGCTTAAGCTTTCTTGCGTTTTCTCTTATACTCTTTTCATCATATATATGAAAAGGAGTAGGATATGTTTTAACGATTTCTTCAATCTGCTCTTTTGTAACAAAAGTTTTTTTCATGTTGTTGCCTCCTTAGTGTATTTTAAATCCTACTTTAATCTATTGTTAAAACACCCATTTGTCAATAGATTATCTAAAAAAGGTTTGAAAATATACCAGATAAATGATAAAATAATGTGTCTATACACAAAGGGGAGAACAATAAAAACAGATTAGGAGTGATAAAAATGTCAGCAGAGGGCATTAGCTATGATAATATGTTTATAAGGATGCTTAGCAGATTAGGAGATGCGATGCTTCTTTCGATACTCTTTACTATATGTTCAATCCCTATATTTACAATAGGTGCATCAGTTACAGCCCTATATTATACCGCTATGAAGGGCATAAAGCTTGATGGTGGATATGTGTTCAGGTATTTCATGAAGAGTTTCAAGGAGAACTTCAAAAAATCAACTGTAATGTGGCTGCTTTTTATGCTTGCATTTATAATATTTGGCGTTGATACATGGTTTTGGTCCAAGCAATTTACACCGGGAGCATTTACACTTGCCAATGTATTGCTTGTGTTAAGTATAGTGCTTCTTGCACTTACATTTTTTATGATGACATATGCATTTCCGTTACAGGCAAAGTTTGAAAACCCAATTAAAGTACAGTTGAGAAATGCATTTTTATTGTCAGTAAAATATTTTCCTACAACGCTTCTTATTGCATTGATTACCGCAGTGATTGTATGGACATTTTACTATCAGCCAGCTATATCGATAGTAGGTTATTTTATGGTTGGTTTTGGAGCAGTTGGTTATCTGTTCGCGTACTTTATGCTGAAGTGTTTTAAGCCATATCTTCCAGAGGAGGAGTACCATGAGGATACATGGACATTAGATGATGAGACCGAGGATGACGAAAGCACTGAGGTAGATACTGAGGTTGATGATGCTGAAGGTGAAAACACTGAAGCAGATACCAAGGCTGATAATGCTGCTGAATAAAATATAACAGGGATATCTGCCATAATTACATAAATTAAAGCGGATATCCCTTGATATTAATTTATTTATTACCGTCAATTACATGAAGTAAGCTTCTTAGTATTTCTCTGGCTCTTCGTACTCAACTCCCTGAGTATCAACAGTAACACTCTTGATTACCTGATCTTCAAGTGGTCTGTCACCATATCCTGTAGGAACTGTGGCAATTTTATCAACGATATCAAGTCCTTCGGTAATCTTACCAAAAGCTGCATAAGCACCATCAAGATGTGGGCTTGTCTTATGCATGATGAAGAACTGTGAACCTGCTGAGTTAGGCATCATTGAACGTGCCATTGAAAGTACACCAGGCTCATGCTTTAAGGTGTTATTAAAACCATTCTGAGAAAACTCGCCCTTGATAGAATATCCCGGACCTCCCATGCCTGTGCCTTCCGGACAACCACCCTGAATCATAAAGCCCTCTATAACACGATGGAATATAAGACCATCATAGAATCCTTTATTGATAAGTGAGATAAAATTCTTTACTGTGTTAGGTGCAATATCAGGATATAACTCAAATTTCATTACATCTCCGTTTGCCATAGTCATTGTAACTATTGGATTTTTCAAATTTATCATCCTTTCTTGAATTTTTATATAAAAGATGGTACTATAATAGCATTAATGTAAAATTACTTCAAGTGTGTAATTTTACAGAATATTATGTAAACTAAAATTACGAGGTAAACATTGTGGTACGAATTATAAAAGGCATTATTTTAACAGTAGCAGTTTTGTTTTTATGTATACAGGTATATGACTACGGCAAAGGTTTTTATGACGAATATATGGACGAATATAAGGGAACAGAAAGTACAGTTGGTGAGGACGTTATAGTCGAGATACCAGCCGGAGCAACAGTTAAGGAGATAGCTGCAATTCTTAAGGATGCAGGCCTTATTAAGTATGAGAGTGCATTTACGAGAAGATTGCAGGACTCAGAGTACAGAGGAAAGCTACAGAGTGGAACATATACACTTAACACAGGAATGTCAACATTAGAGATGATGGCTGCCATGTGTCCGGTAGTTGACGAGACACAGCCTATTGATAAGCTTGTTGTTCCTGAGGGATATACGATAGAGATGATAGCTGCCAAGTGTGAGGAACAGGGTATATGCAGCTCGCAGGATTTCATAAATGCTATCAATTCAGTTACTACAAGTGATTTCCCTTATCTTGCAGACGTGCCAACAGGTGCTAAGGTAAAGTATAAGCTTCAGGGATATATATTCCCGGCAACTTACGATATATATACAACTACAACTCCTGAGTCACTGGTTCAGTGGATGCTTGAGACATTTGAGAATTACTATACACAGGATTTACAACAGAGAGCAGCAGAGCTTGGATACTCATCATATGATGTGGTTACCAGAGCTTCAATTATAGAGAGAGAGGCTAAGGTGGACGAGGAGCGTCCTATAATAGCAGGCGTTATTAATAATAGACTGGCAGCGGGCATGATGCTACAGATGTGTCCTACTGTACTTTATCCATTAACGAATGGATTGTATAATCAGAGCCAGGTTTATTATACAGATCTTGAATTAGATTCTCCGTATAACACATACAAATACGAAGGATTGCCAGTGGGACCTATATGTAATCCGGGTATTGCCTGTATAGATGCGGTACTGTACCCAGCGGAGCATAATTATCTCTACTACCATGTTGGGGATGAAGAAGCGGGAACACATATATTTACGGAAACATATGAGGAGCATGTTGATACACAGATTATTGGTGGACCGAACGGAGTTCCGGAGTCTACTGAAGAACAGCAATAGAAGATAAATAATATAGGAGGTAAAGGTATGAGAACATTTAACTTCAAGGCAAGAAACATCGGCAATGAAAGATATCTAACTTATACGATGGGTGAAGATTGCGAACTTGATGAGGATGTCCTTGATTATTGTGAGGAAAACGCATTAAAAGAATTGGTTGGGATTATATATGAAGAGGATGACGATTATGATTATTTGACATATGACATTACTGACAGAGTGTCGTTGGAGGAATACATCAAATCAGAAATGACATGCGAGAAGGTTCTTAACATCCTCAGAAATGTAGCTGATGGACTTATATCGCTTAAGGAGCAGGCTATACATTTGTCATATGTGCTACTTAACAAGGGATTTATGTTTGTAGATGAGTCAGACTACAGCATATCATTTATATGTCTCCCTGTTGAGAGCAAGGCAGCGGTAGCTTCTGAATTTAAGGGCTTCGTAAGACAGCTCCTTGCCAACATGAGATATGACGTGGACGAGGATTTGAACTATGTAGGTAAGCTGCTCACATATATCAATAGCGACAACTTTAATTTAAGAGGACTCATAGGCTTGAGCGAGGCTCTCATGGATGAGGCGGGAATAAACCATGATGAAGCCGGCACAATAGAGACTGATGGTGTAGAGGTTGTGAGTGCAGTTGAGCCAGAGGAGAAGGTAGCAGGAGAAAGTAACATTGCTGATTTTATGACATCTCTTGGCGAACAGGACGAGAATCTTCCTGAGATAGGTGATGATGCGGAGGAAGAGGATGAAGAGCTGGAAGAGGACGAGGCACATGTTGATGAGGAATTAGACAGTATTCTTCCATCTGATATGGCTTCAAGGACTATGAATACAGAGGAGCTTAAGAGTGAGGCAGAGGAGCAGTCTGTAGCTGCTCGGCAGGAGACGGAAGATGTTACTGAACAGGTAACAGAGGAGGCTGCACAGCCAGAGGCAGAAGAACCACAGAAGTCTGCTGATAATGATGATGCTAAGACTATCGGCTCAAAGCAAAAAGAAACGGATGTTGACGTTATAAAGAACCGAATAAAGAAGTTAGTCGGTGACAAGTCTAATACAACACCTGCAAGTCATACAATAACATCATTAGAGGAGCTTGACCAGATATTAGACAGCAAGCCACCTGTTATTAAGAAGAATGTTGTAAAGGTAAACAGAGCGGCTATCATACAGAATGTAGCAGCTGAGCACGAAAGTGAGGAGGCTGCCGCAGAAGAGGCAGATGAAAAGACACAGATTCCTGTAATAGAGGATATCTATGATGATATGAATATAGAGAAGGATGAGACAGAGGAGAAGCCTAAGAGCAGGTCTATACTAAGCAGGACTGTAGGAGAAAACACTAAGCAGAACACACTTCTTAATGCACCTAAGGCAGTGCCTTATCTTATTCGTGTCAATACAGAGGAGAGAATCATGCTTAACAAGCCTACATTTAAGCTTGGAAAGGCAAGCCGTGGAGTTGACTATTCTGTAAGTGGTAATGGAGCAGTTAGCCGTCAGCATGCTGTAATATTACAGAAGGACGGAGTATGCTTTATAAAGGATAATAAGTCAACAAACCATACATATGTAAATGGCAAGATGGTTGAGGATGGTGTTGAGGAAATACTAACACATGATTCAATGATTAAACTGGGTGATGAAGAGTTTATTTTTAAGATAAGATAAAATGCTAAGGGGCAGGCATAGTATAAGATTAGGGAGGTTTCTATGAAGAATACAGATTTAGTTGTATCCAGACAAAATAACATTGACACAATCAGGTATACCTTAGGGGTGGCAGATGTATTTGACGACAGAGCTGCCGATAAACTTGCACAGTTAAATAATGTCATTCCTATACAGTACAGTGACGAGGATGGCAAGAGAATAATTACGGCGTATGCACACGAGGACACTACGCTAGATACATTTATGAAGAAAACACTCTCTAAGAGAGAGGTACTATGTATCATGAGTGGCTTGGCTTCTGTATTTGAGCTTGGAGCACAGGGTATACCTGTAAGTTACATTGTTAAGGATCCAGGATACATATATATTAATACTGAAACATTGGCTGTCAAAGCAGTATTAATTCCTGTAAAGCAGGATGTTATGCCGATTGCAGAGATGCCAATTTTATTCCGTAAAGTTGTTTCTAATATGAAGTTTGACGAGATAGATATAGATAATTATGTTGCTCAGATTCTTACGGTTATCAATTCTGATGATTTTTCGGCTGGCAAATTAAAATCTTTTGTAGATAAAATGCTTGAGGGAATGGGACTATTCGTCAGCAAGGATAATGGTTTGGTTGGAATGAATGCTGGTGGTGGTCAGCCTCAGAATAAGGATATAAAGGTAAATAAGCTTGGCGTTATGAACAATATGCGCCCACAGCAGGCACCAATGGGACAGCCACAGATGAATCAGATGCCGGGACAGGCGCCAATGGGACAGCCACAGATGAATCAGATGTCAGGACGTCCACCAATGGGACAGCCACAGATGAATCAGATGTCAGGACGCCCACCAATGGGACAGCCACAGATGAATCAGATGCCGGGACGTCCACCGATGGGACAGCCACAGATGAATCAGATGCCGGGACGTCCACCGATGGGACAGCCACAGATGAATCAGATGCCGGGACAGGCACCAGTGCCACAACCAGTAGCACCAGCACCACAGCCGACAGCACCGAAGGCAGAGATGCCGAAACCGGAAATGCCAAAGGCACCAGTGCCACAGCCGGTAGCACCACAGCCGACAGCGCCGAAGGCAGAAATGCCAAAACCGGAAATGCCAAAGCCAGAGATGCCAAAGACACCAGTGCCACAGCCAGTAGCATCAGCACCACAGCCGACAGCACCGAAGGCAGAAATGCCGAAACCAGTTGATAAAGCTGAAGAGAATGAAGGGGTTGTAACAATGGGCAATCTTGTGGGACAGCTTGGAACAAAACCTGTGCCACATTTGGTAAGAAAAAAGACTGGTGAGACAATAAATATCACAAAACCTGAGTTTGCTATTGGTAAATCACATACTAAGACAGATTATGCAATAGAGAATAATTCAGCTATAAGCAGAGTACATTGTATTATTGTCCAGAGGAACGGAGTAAATTATATAAAGGATAACAATTCTACAAACCATACATATATAGATGGAGTAGAGCTTAAGCCGGGACAGGAGGTTCTGCTTAAGAATAAGATGACAATACAGCTCGGTGACGAGGAATTTACATTCCTGCTTAGAAAGGGAGAATAATATGGAATACATAGCAGCATATCATACTGATGTGGGTATAACCAAGAAAACAAATCAGGACTCCCTTGCAATCAAAGTAGTTGAGACCAGACTGGGTAAGGTAGCATTTGCAATAGTCTGTGATGGAATGGGCGGACTTGCAAAGGGTGAATTAGCGAGCAAAGAAGTTATAATGGCATTTTGTGATTGGTTTGATAATACGCTTGTCGATGACATAGAGGCAGGAAGGTTTGAAGAGTCAAATTTAGTTGCACAGTGGGATGACATAGTCCAGACACAGAATAAGAGGCTTGGACAGTATGGAGAGGAAAACCACATTCAGTTGGGAACTACAGTATCAGCAATGCTTATTATAAATAATAAATACTATACTGTACACGTTGGAGACAGCCGTATATATCAGCTTGCAGCAGATGTAACACAGCTCACCAGCGACCAGACATTTATAGCGAGAGAGATAGCTGCAGGAAGAATGACACCTGAACAGGCAAAAACAGATCCTAGAAGAAGCGTTTTGTTACAGTGCGTAGGAGCATCTCCGGTAGTTGAGCCGGAGTATAGAAAAGGTGATGTATACAGCAATGCAGTTTATATGCTTTGCTCGGATGGATTCAGACATCACATAACACCAGAGGAGATGCTTGAGAAAATAGGTCCTAATGCAGTTTACAATGAGGAACAGATGAAATATGGATGCATATATCTGACAGAACTCGTGAAGAACAGAAGAGAGACAGATAATATAACGGTAGTGCTTATAAAGACTATATAATTGTCGATAGCGTTTTTAAACAGAAAGGGTTATAGCACCATGACGAGGGAAGGCACCGTTTTAGACGGAAAATATGAAATATGGAAAGAGGTAGGCCGTGGTGGAATGTCCATAGTTTACCTTGCCCGTGATAACCGCCTTAATAAGCAGTGGGCGGTAAAAGAGATAAAAAATGACGGTTCAAAGTCCACCAAGACTTTGCTTAAAGGCTTGGAGCGAGAGGCTAATATTCTTAAAAATGTTGACCACCCTGTACTTCCGAGAATTGTAGATATCATCAATCAGGAGGGTGTAATCTATGTAGTAATGGATTTCATTGAGGGTGAGACAATCAGCGACAGACTTAAGAAGGAAGGCGCGCAGCCACAGGAGCTTGTAATAGAATGGGGATTGCAGCTTGCCAGTGCCTTGGATTATCTTCATAACATGAATCCACCGGTAATATACCGTGATATGAAACCTTCAAATGTTATGATAAAGCCAGAGGGTGGAGTAAAGCTTATAGACTTTGGTACAGCCAAGGAATATGATGTTGAGAATAATGCTGATACAACAGCCCTTGGAACGAGAGGCTATGCTGCGCCGGAGCAGTTCGGAGACTCAAAGGGACGAGGAATATATAATACAGATGAGAGAACAGATATATATAACCTTGGTGCTACCCTGTATCATATAGTAACAGGTATGAATCCGTGTGAACCACCATACGAGATAAGACCTATACGAGAGTGGAATCCGGCACTTTCATCCGGACTTGAGAAGATACTCCTTAAGTGTACACAGGCTGATCCGAAGGATAGATATCAGAATTGTTCAGAGCTTATGTATGCATTAGAGCATTACAATGAGCTTGACGATGCATACAGGAAAAAGAATAAACACAAGATGGCAGCGTTTGTGTCAACAGCAGTTTTAGCTGTAGCTGCGGGCATTACTTCGCTTGTGGGATATTCAGGATTACAGAAGATAAAATTAGACAATTACAATACATACATAGAGACAGGAAATAACTATCGTGTGGAGGGCAACTATGTTGAGGCTGCTGAGCAGTACAAGAAAGCCTTTGAGCTTGATGGTACAGATGCCGAGGCATACGATAAATATATACAGGTATATGTAGATGCTTCAAATGAGATAAATGAGGATGGTACAACGGTGCTTGACCTTGAGACAGGACTTAACGTTGTCTCTAATCGTATCAAATCAGGCTATGATAATGTTGATGAGAATTCCGAGGTGTTATATAAGCTTGCCATAACATATTTTGATGAAATGGATGATTATAAGACCGCATCTAAGTATTTTAATATGATAGATCCTGATGACAAGGATTATGGTGATTTGGCTCAGTATTATGGCTCGGTATCACTCATACTTTCAAGTACGAATGTCAATACCTCAGAGCTTATGGAGCAGATAAACAACTTTGCTTCTTATAATAGAAGTGAATATACGAACCAGAACATCAATAAGTTTATTAACTATAAGATGATAGGTCGTATATATGCCACATATATAACTGCTGATGGAATAGCTGAGCAGGCAGAGGATGTTATGTCTCAGGCAGTTTCTGATTTGGAGGAATATACAGGAACAGATATAAATACTAACGATTATTTCTATTCCTACTATGACAATCTCGTAGTTATATATGAGAATCTTGCCAAAAATGCAACTGATGAGGTTTCCACAACTCAGTATTATGCCGATGTAATTACTTACTGCGATGAGTATTTGAATATACTTGACATCAAGATTGATGAAAATGATGCTGATTCAATAGGAATAGGCGGTTCATTTGACAATGTATATAACACAGCATATTACAACAAAATGTCTAAGAAGGCTGCTTGCTATGAGGCTATGGGAGATTACGAAAAGGCAATCGAGACATTTACACAAGCTGAGCAAACACTTGGCAAAGACAACGTATTAAGCAACAAAATATATGCAGAGCATTTGGATTATATATATACATTCTGTGAGAGCAATCAGCAGGATCCTACAAAATGGGCATCCGAGCTTCCAGACAAATTACAGGATATACTTTCTGTATATGAAGAGGGAAGTGCTGTTAAAGATATAGATAGCAACAAGACATGGAAGAAACGTAAAGAAACCATGGAATTGCTTGCCAGTGGAAACTATAGTACAGAGGATGATTCAGAGACTCAGACAGGTGAAGAAGACGGCACAGAATCTTCTGATGAAGAGATGGGAGAGTGATAGCGGTGGAAAAGGTTTATGAGATATGTTTTTATGGCGGCCTTATACTTGCTATACTCTTAGTGATTGCCGCGATTATATTATTTATAGTATTGAAGATACCTCGCGTATTTGGTGAACTGACAGGACGAAGTGCTAAAAAGGGTATACAGGATATTAAAAATGGTTCGGGTACTGAGCTTAACGTAGCTAAGAAGGAACAGGCAAAGTACTACAATCAGGGAACAGGTAAGATTAAAGTAAGAGAGACTGTATCAGAAAAAACAAGAAAAGAAAATAGAGATGATACAACTGATCTTCTTAGAACTGACGCTGACAATGATAACGCTGATGAGACAGAGGTTCTTGGAGCGGGAAAATATGCTGAGAAGGACAGCGATGCGACAGAGGTTCTTGGAAGTGAAGTGCCTGTTGATGATGACGCAACAGATGTGCTCGCAAGTGACGGGGATGACGATGCAACAGATGTGCTCACAGGTGACAGGGATGACGATGCAACAGATGTGCTCACAAGCGACAGAGATGATGACGCAACAGACGTGCTTACAAGCGACAGAGACGACGATGCGACGGATGTGCTTACAAGCGATATTGATAATGATGCAACAGATGTTCTTCGTGAAGCAGATGATGACGACCAGACAACAGTTCTTGCAGGCGGTATGACTGATGAGCTGTCGCGCAAGGTCAAGGTAATGTACAATGTGGTTATAACACACACTAACGAAACTCTTTAAAGGAGGCGAGGATAGTTAATGAAACAATTATGGAACAGACAAAATAAACTTAATAAGTTTATAGCTTTTTGTCTTGCACTTGTGTTAGCCATAGTCCCACTTATGACATATGTAGGTGATAAGGAGGGTGCAAAGGCTGAGGAAGGAAGCACTACTGTATCTGAGTATAATTTTACACTTAAGGAAGATACAGATGATAACGGAAATGGACTTGAAATGGATATTGATACATATGGAAAGTATTATATGAAGTTTAAGTCTGATGGAAGCTATGAGCAAAAAACTATAAGCTATTACACTGATGAAGTAAAGTTTAGCGTAGAGGCTACATTGACAGAAAAGAGCCATATATATCGTGATGCAGACGCTAAAACATCGGATGCAAAATTTGATCCAGAAAAATATGCTATATCCTATGTACCATATACATCGGGACTTACCAATAATGCGCCTTTATTCACATCCGAAATTACTGAAACGAATGGTTATGTTACTGTAAATTCGACTACATCTTATCCTAATGGTATAGCAGTATATATAAAGCCTACAATTTCTGAAACACCAGTAGAAACTACAACTACTATATATAACGTAAGTGAATTGCAGGATCAAATGGGATACACCCTTATAGGTGTATACAAATTCGAGAAGAAAACACTTGCACCTGAATGGATAGGAAATCGTAGAGGGGTAAGTGATGAAACAGTAGATAATACAACTCAAAATAATACATATTCTTCTGCAACCTTGTCAGTAGATGCAGCATCTGACGCTGCTGGTACTATTAAGTATAAGGTTATATGCTCAGATACTGCTCCTGATGCTGCTACTATCGAGAGCTCTGATGGCTGGAGTGAAACTCCTGCTACATTGGGAAACGATAATGCCAGTGGAACATATTATGGCTATGTTGGCTATTTTGTTAAGAATGCTAATGGCGTTGAAAGTCTTGTTACATATGGTGGAACATCAACACCTATAAAGCTTGACACGGTGGCTCCTGTTGTGACTAACTTTGATGTGAGCGTACAAGATATATCTTCGGATTATATCAAGGTTACGGCAAGTGATTTAGACGAAGCTGGAAGATATTTGGTGCGTAGCCAAAGAGATGACAGGAATATGGCATATCTTAACGCAGAATTAGAGGTACAAGATGCAGATGCTTCAGGAGTAGAATTCGAGATAGAACATCCATATGGTCCAACAGCTCGATTGACTACAGATGGAGATAAAGCAACATATAGTATATCAGGATGTATTATACAGGATAATTGGCAGGTGAAGATTACCGCCACAGACTCAGCGGGGAATACTACTGAAGCTGTGTTTAAAATAGACGGAAAGCCAGTTACATTTATGTATGGAAATAGAAATTTCATGGATATAACGTCAGTGGGTATTGTAGGTTCAGCAGGCAACGGTAATGTAGTTATAGATATGTCAGCAAATACTGACACATCTACTACATATATTAACAAGAATTGGCTTACAACCTATGGAATACCTAGCTTTGTGATAAATACTACATCATATTGTGAGGTTGAGGAGAGTCAAAAATATATTTATGGAAAATATAGATATACTTTAAATAATTTAGACAACAATGACTCTAATATGACTGTGTCTGAATTCAATCGACCATATTATTATACATCTATTACGCATAAGCTAGGCGATACAAGTGGGACATATACAGGCGTGAATTTTGATTACTATTCAGATGCTTCTCACACCGTAGAATACGGTACTATAATCTGTGATTATGATGAGCCGGTAATAAATGCAGCAAAATTGCAGCGTAAAAATGTTAGTGGCGTATGGGAGGATGTTCCTGAATCGGATATTGAGAATAATCAGTACTATATTAATCCAAAAGAGACAACACAGTATAGATACTATGTTGATGCAAGCGATATTGGCAGTGGAATTGCAGACACAGGTGTAGTATGCGATAATTCACTCTATACATTTGCACAATCTACAGAAGCAGGTGAGACAGGATATGTATGTTATATAAATCCTTCTACATTACCTGAAACTATAGCGGGCGCAACTCCTGTTAATGTAAGTGTTTCTGATAAAGCGGGAAATGTAAGTGCAACCCAAAAGCTTCCTACACTTATAAAGCAGACCGGTGCTACAACGATTTCTCCTGAGTTATTGGATAATGGAAATTTAGTTGATGTATCTGATGTAACGCTTTTGACACAGCATATAACTAATAATATTCTTATACTGAAGGTTGATGTATCGTCTGGAGCATCTATAATGGATGTTTCATTTACAGCTAATGTAAATGGCGTACCAACAACATTTGCTGCAACGGGCATTAGCAATACATTTCAAATTGATCCTAAGCTTAAGGTGTATAGTGCCACTTATGAATTTGCAATTCCAGCAAATTCAGATATAAACAGTATTATCGCTAATGGAAGCATTAATGTTATAACAGATGATGATGCCTATAATGCAAGTAAATCATTGAGAACAATACTTTATGATTCAACAATACCAGTATTTAAGGCAACTGTTGGCTCAATGGTATGTTACCTTAATCAGGTTAATGTGGGCTGGCAGCAGAGCTATGACCTTAACTATACAATCCTTAGTGGTGAGGATGCTAATGTTGAGTCGGCTATAGCAAGTGCGGCATATACTATTGGAAATACAAAGCCGGAATATGCTAAGACAAACGAGGAGATTTCAGTTAATGGAACTGATAAATCGGTTTCAGGTGTTATAGCAATACCTGAGTCAGCTACTATAGATGGAACAAGAGTGGCAATAACTGCTACTGATGTGGCAGGAAATGCGGCACTTAATGGTGCTAATCAGCAGGTTTACATTAAGGTAGATAAAACTAAGCCTTCTATAGATGATGTTTCGGTAACAGGTTATAGTGTACATTCTGTACCTATAGCAGGGTATCCTAATGTAAGTGCAGTTGTATCAGATAACCTTACATTACAGTCTGCGGAGATGAAGATTACATATCCAAATGGTGAGGTTAAGACTGCAACACTCTCTGCTAAGGAACAGACCGGTTTGTCAGAGCTTATATCATATCAGATAGCGGCTGGAGCACCGGATGGAGATTACAGAGTAGAGATTAATGCTAAGGATATGGCTGGCAATGATGCGGTAACTAAGGTTACAACCTTTAAGCTTGATAATACAAAGCCGGTTGTAACAGCAGCTATAACGTCAGGAACAGTAGGCGGAAAGGCTACAAGAGCTGATGGTACAGATATGTACTATCGTTCAGATGTAGGCGTAACATTTACATGCTCGGATGAGAATATTAAGGGCATTACAGTAACAGATAATGATTCACCGGTTGAGGTTAATTGGAGTGCTGCTACAGGAACAATAATTGTATCTGGCGAGGGCAGACATGTAATTAAGATAAACGCTGTTGATATATCAGGAAATAAGGCTGATGAGAAGCAGGTTGAATTTATAATTGATAAGTCAGCTCCTGTTATCTCGCTTGCCTTAAATGGACTTCCATATCAGGAGTCAAGAGGCATTGTTGATTGTTCTGGAGATTCTACGGTAGGTGTTACTGTATCAGATTTGACTGTTGATGCATCAGATTTTTATTATCAGGTGGCAATAACCAGACCTGACCAGCAGACTATAACATCTGAATATTTGCAGACACAGAATAGAAGCTTCACATTTAGTGATGAGGGTGATTACACAATGAATTTCTATACCCTTGATATGGCTAATAATCAGAGTGCGACAAGAAGTGTAAGCTTCAGAATAGATAAAACTGCTCCTGAGGTATCTATATCGGGAACAGCCGGAGGTGGAACATCCGCTAATTCTGCTAATGTAAGTTTTATATTAAAGGAAGCATTCTGGAGGGATGCAAGTGGAGTTATCACTATTTACAGAAAAGCTGGAGATGGCAGTGAGGAAACCTTGTATAAGACAATTAATGTCACTCCTACAGCGTATGAGACTGTAACTACTGAGAGTCTTACAGAGACCGGTGTCTATAGAATGGAGTTTACTGCTACTGACAGAGTAGGACATAAGAGCTCTACTGACCAGACATTTACTATTGACCGTGAAGCTCCTGTTGTTACTCTTGCAGGTGTAAACAACTATGATGTTACAGATAAGACGGTTGAATTTAAGGCTGAGATTAATGATGATTTCTATAGCTCAAAGACAGTATCTATAGAGGGAACAAGGACAGATAAGAATGGTAAGAAGAACACATTGTCGTTCTCATCGTTTAATCAGCATGGAAATCCTACTGTTATCAATGAGAGCTACGCTGATGATGGTATATATGATATAACAGTTACAGCTACAGATGCAGCAGGTAACAAACATTCAAGTACAGTGCATTTTACTATTGACAAGACAGCTCCGGTAATAACAGGTCTTGATGATTTGGATGGAAGAATTCTTACAGCAGTTGACCTTGACTTCGACCTTGATGAGATGGTATCAGACCTTACTGTATGTGAGATTCATATGTACTTAAATGGTAGTGAGTATGATGGCGTATCAGACATTGAGGACGGTTCATATACACTTCTTATAACAGCAGAGGATGAGCTTGGTCATTACAGTGAGAAATCCGTATCGTTTGTGCTTGATACTAAACCTCCTGTATTTATTGTAACAGGTGTTGAGGATGGCGAGGTTAAGCAGGCAGATTACTCAATAGATGTATCATTGCAGCTTGATGAGGATAAACTCACAGAGGTTACCCTTAATGGGCAGGCAATAGATATTTCAGAGGATTCAGCTCATATAGATGTAACTAAAGAGGGAACTTATACCTTATATATGAAGGCTGTGGATGTGGCTGGCAACGAAGCTGAACAAACCATAGAATTCAAGTATGGTAAGGATGTTAATGTATTACTGATTGTAATTATAATAATCATTGCCGTATTGCTTATAGGTGGAGTGATATTCTTCGTAATAGCTAAGAAAAAGAAGAAATAAGATAAATTAATAAGATGTTGTAAAGAATAAGGCATGGAATAAAATCCATGCCTTATTTTTATGTACATTTCCCCCATGCTGTGATAATATGTCAAAAGAGAAGATATGTGTAATGTATTGTGATTGCGGAGGTGTATGGATGATAGATTCGGCTTTGATAACCAATCAGGGTGGAAGAGACAACAACGAAGATTACATAAAACATGTAGTTAATGGCAACTCGGAATGTTTTATATTATGTGATGGCTTGGGAGGCCATGAATGTGGTGAGGTTGCATCACAGTATGTGGCAGAAACTGTAGCTTCAATGTTTATGCAAACGGGAGATACACCTACATTTCTTAAGGATGCATTTGAGACTGCTCAGGCAGGCTTGCTTGCATTACAGAGAGAACGAGGAATGGTTAATGCCATGAAAACAACTTTAGTTGTGCTTGTTGTCACAGAAAGTCAGATAAAGTGGGCTCACATAGGAGACAGCCGCCTGTACCATATATATAGTGACGGTTATAAGTATGAGAGAACAAGAGATCACAGTATGGTTCAATTATTGTGCGATATGGGTGAGATAAAGGAATCTGAGATAAGAAATCATGAGGACAGAAATAAGCTTCTGCGTGTTATGGGGGCAGAGTGGAGCAAGAAGTCCTATGATATAAGTGCGATATTGGAGCGTGATGAGACACACGCATTTGCACTTATGACAGATGGTTTCTGGGAATATGTTGAAGAGGAAGATATGTTACGTCTGTACAGAGAGTCTGCTAGTGCTGAGGATTGGCTTAATGCCATGACGGAGCTTGTGACAGCTCGTGCAGATATGACTAAAACTGATAATTATTCAGCTATCTGTGTTAAGGTTGATTAAGAGGTGAGGGATATGTTTGAGGCAGTTGTGTTTGACATGGATGGTGTCATAACCGATACAGAGAAGTTATACAGAAGATTTCAGATGGAGGAAGGACGAAGGAGAGGTATACCTGAGGATGTACTTGTCTATGCGTGCGAGCACATTGCTGGTGGCAATAAATACAGCAATAAGCCTATATTTGAGAGCATTGTTGGAAGAGGAATAGATTATATGGAGTTTCGCGAGAAGCTTATGGCTAATCTTGATGCATATATTGCTGCTAATGGTGTTGAATTAAAATATGGTGTTAAGGAGACGCTTGCCTACCTTAAGGATAAGGGTATTAAGATTGGGCTTGCCACTTCCACCATAAGGGAGCGGGCTATCGGATATCTGACTGCACATGACATATATAAATATTTCGATAAGCTGGTGTTTGGTAACATGGTGGAGCATGGAAAGCCTGCACCTGATATATATCTTAAGGCTTGCGAGGAGCTTGGCGTAGAGCCGGCTAAGGCAGTGGCAGTGGAGGATTCCATAAATGGTATAAAGTCTGCCGGAGTTGCAGGACTGTATCCGGTCATGGTAGTTGACCTTATAAAGCCTAATGATGAGATAGCACCTTACGTCAAGCAGGTCTATGAGGATATGACGCATTTGCGGGAGATAATATAGAGAGCAGAGAGGAGAGTGTGAGATATGAATTTGCTTATAGTAATTTTGAAACGAGAGGAGCTTGTTGCGGAGATATGCAAGGAGCTTGCTGAAAATGGAGTACATGGTGGAACAATTATTGACGGAGTGGGAATGGCAAGTGTAATTGAGCAGATGGATGACCTTCCTATATTCGGTATGCTTCGCTCTATACTTGCAGACGATGACCATGAGGTGGTAAAGACTATGCTCTTTGTCATGAATGAGGATGAGCTGGAGAAATCCAGAAAGATAATAAAAAATGTAGTCGGACTTGAAGAGCCTAATACGGGAATTATGTTTGCGCTTCCTGTATCTTTTGTAGATGGCTTGGGGGCATAAGAGATGAATCTGAATACTTTAACTTATATAGCGATAATGCTTATCGCAGCTCTTATAGCGGGTAAGATAGTAAAACTAATGAGACTTCCTAATGTTACCGGATATCTGGTAATAGGATTGCTGTTAGGTCCACACTGTCTTGGAATATTGACACAGGATTTATTAGACAGCATGAACATAATAACAGAGCTTGCGCTTGGCTGCATAGCATTTTCGATAGGTGCTGAGTTCAAGATAAGCTTTCTTAGGAAGGTTGGAAAAGCACCAATTATAATAGGTGTAATGGAAGGTCTTGGAGCGGTGACCGTTGTTGACGTATGCCTGCTTTTGCTCGGTTATGATATAACCTTTGCACTTGCGATGGGAGCTATTGCTTCTGCAACTGCGGCTGCCTCAACGCTTATGATTGTCAAGCAGTACAAGGCTAAAGGACCAGTCACTAATACTCTGCTTCCCGTAGTAGCTCTTGATGATGCGGTTGCACTTATGGCGTTTGGTATATCGATGGCGGTTGCAAATGTGATAAGCTCCCATGGGGAGGCATCTATAGGTAAGCTTTTAATAGCACCGGTTATTGAGCTGTTTGGCGGACTTGCCTTTGGCGCACTGCTCGGACTTATCATGGTGTTTTTGGTAAATGTCTATACAGGTCGTGGCAACAGACTTGCACTTACAATAATGATGATATGCTTATGCGTTGGCGTTTCTGATTTGGTAGGATTTTCGTCATTGCTTGCGTGTATGATGCTAAGCTTCGTATTTGTCAATCTATCTAAGTACAGAAGTAAGATATATGAGCCGTTAGATAGAATTACACCACCTGTATATATGATGTTCTTCATTATATCGGGTGCGTCGCTTGATGTTACAATTATTGTGTCTGTAGGTCTTGTAGGTGCGGTTTATGTAGTTGGAAGAGTTATCGGTAAAGCACTTGGAGCGTCTCTCGGAGCAAAGATGTCTAAAGCACCGAAGGTTGTAAGCAAGTGGCTTGGACTTACGCTTGTTCCACAGGAGGGAGTTGCTATTGGCCTTGCAACCTCTGCCGCTGCATCACTTCCGGAGTATGGTGCAAGGATAAAGACAATCGTCCTCTGTGGTGTAGTTATCTATGAGCTTATAGGACCTGTAATTACCAAGGCTGTGCTTAAGAAGGCTGACGAGATATCCTAGAACGTTTGAATAGACATACTTTGTGATTACGACACATATAATTATCTATGATTAATTATGTGTGGGGGGATAAATATGTCTAGAGGCTATGGACTTGCAAGCGGACTTAAGTCACTTATTATATCATATATCGTGACGGGCATAGCTTTGTTTGGGCTGGCATTTGCTATGTATAAGCTCGGCTTAAATGAGAAAACAGTTGAGTTTGCGATTACATTTATCTATATCTTTGCCTCTGCTATGGGCGGACTTGTGATGGGTAAGCAGATGAAACAGCGCAAATTCCTCTGGGGCTGCCTGATAGGACTCTGCTATGCACTTATAATATTCGGTGCATCTCTTGTTACATCAAAGGGCGGAAGTGTTATTGCAGCAGATGGTTTGTCAACTCTGTTGCTCTGTATAGGCGGAGGAACACTTGGTGGTATGATAAGTTAAAAAATGCTTTTATTTATACTGAAAATGTGATATGCTAAGAAATATCTATTGTAGATTTTAAGGATTGAGAATAAGGAGGCACATAATGAAGAGAATTAAGACTTTAACTGAGAAGACTTTGAAGAGCACTGTAGTTAAGGGTGGATGTGGCGAATGCCAGACATCTTGCCAGTCTGCTTGTAAGACATCTTGCACAGTAGGTAATCAGAGCTGCGAGAACAAGTAATATCAGTAATACATATTGCGTAACGGCAGAAGGGGACCATCCGAAGATAGTCCTCTTTCGTTGCGTTATTATTTAAGGAGTCAGTAGTTATGGTACACCAGTATAAAAATAATGGTTACAATATCGTACTTGATGTATGTAGTGGATCGGTTCATGTTGTGGACGAGCTGGTCTATGATATGATAGCCCTGTATGAGGGTACAGATTTGGATGGCATCATAGCAGCTATGACAGAGAAGTATGGTGACAAGTATACTAAGGAGGATATTCAGGATGCATACTCTGATATCAAGGAGTTAGCTGATAATGGTCAGCTCTTCACAGAGGATGTATATAAGAATGTCATAATTGATTTTAAGAAGAGAAAGACGGTAGTTAAGGCACTGTGCCTGCATATTGCACATGACTGTAATCTTGCCTGTAAGTACTGCTTTGCAGATGAGGGTGAGTATCATGGACAGAAGCGTGAGCTTATGAGCTTAGAGGTAGGTAAGCGTGCTCTTGACTTTTTGATAGAGAATTCTGGAAACAGAGTTAATCTTGAGGTTGATTTCTTTGGCGGAGAGCCTTTGATGAACTTTGATGTTGTGAAGGAATTGGTTGCTTATGGAAGAAGCAGAGAGAAGGAGGCGGGCAAGAATTTCCGCTTTACACTTACTACCAATGGTATGCTTTTAAACGACGAGGTTATGGATTTCTGTAACAGAGAGATATCTAATGTTGTCTTAAGCCTTGATGGAAGAAAGAACGTGAATGATACAATGCGGCCAACCAGAAATGGAAAGGGAAGCTATGATATTATTGTTCCTAAATTCCAGAAGTTTGTGGAGAACAGAGGAGATAGGAGCTACTATGTAAGAGGTACATTCACTAGAAATAATCTTGATTTTACAGAGGATTTCAAGTGTATGGCAGACCTTGGCTTCAAGGAAATTTCCATAGAGCCTGTTGTATCGCCTGATGAAAGTCCATTTGCTATTCGCGAGGAGGATATTGATACAATCTGTGCGGAATATGACAAGCTTGCCAGGGATATAATAGCAAGACATAAGGCAGGCAAGCCGGTAACTTTCTTCCATTATATGATTGATTTGAATGGTGGACCTTGTGTTTACAAGCGACTTTCAGGATGTGGTTCAGGAACAGAGTATCTTGCAGTTACACCGACTGGTGATTTATATCCTTGCCATCAGTTTGTTGGTAACGAGGATTTCAAGCTTGGTG
Organism: bacterium; assembly: GCA_963616385.1. Classification (GTDB taxonomy): domain Bacteria; phylum Bacillota; class Clostridia; order Lachnospirales; family Lachnospiraceae; genus Coprococcus_C. The sequence continues at coordinate 34,193 of CAVELH010000003.1, forward strand.
ATATATATAACGGAATTGAGCGTAATGATATAGTTGATGAGTTTAAGCAGTGCAATGTTTACGCTAAGGATAAGTGCAAGGACTGTTTTGCAAGATTTTATTGCAGTGGCGGTTGTGCAGCTAATTCATATCAGTTCCATGGCACAATACTTGATGCTTACGATATCGGTTGTAAGCTACAGCAGAAACGAGTTGAATGTGCAATTATGATAAAGGCGGCTTTAGCTGATGCTGCCGAAGAAGTAGAAGAAGGAGAAGTATAATGAAAAAAGCAAAGAGAAATGCGGTAATTGCCATATTGGTGTTTGCGTTGCTTTTAGCAGGCGGTATATACATGGCAATTATGGGCGTAGGTTCTGATCATGTTGGTAAGACTGAGGATATACCTCTTGGACTTGATTTGCAGGGTGGTTTATCTGTAACATACGAGATTACAACACCGGATCCTACGAGTGATGAGATAGCAGCAACAGTAGACAAGCTTCAGCGAAGAGTTGATTCTTACAGCTCTGAGGGTGAGGTATATCAGGAGGGCAACGACAGAATAACTGTTGAGATTCCTGTAGATACAACTAAGTATGATGCACATGATATCCTTACTGACCTTGGTACACCTGGACAGCTTGAATTCCTTGATTATGAGAATGAACAGCTCCGTGAGGCTGGCAAGGAATACACAGCACTTATAACTGGCGCAGATATCAAGAATGCACAGGCAGGTCAGGATTCATCAGAGAGTATCTCTAAGTCATACCTTGTTCAGCTTGCATTTACTGAGGAAGGTACAACTAAGTTTGCGGACGCTACAGCAGCTAACATTGGTAAGCCTATTTATATTATATATGATGGTGAGATAGCAAGTGCCCCTACTGTTAAGACCGCAATAACAGATGGTAGTGCAGTTATAGATTCTATATCATCTCTTGAGGAAGCCCAGCAGCTTGCTGATACAATCAAGATTGGTGCTCTTCCTCTTGAATTATCACAGATTCAGTACAACATAGTTGGTGCTAAGCTCGGTCAGGAGGCAGTAAACAGCAGCTTAAAGGCTGGCGCAATCGGTCTTGTAATTGTGTGTGCACTCATGATAGTAATATATCTTGTTCCTGGAGTTGTTGCCTCACTTGCACTTGTTGCATATGTTGTTATAATGCTTCTCCTCTTAAGTGTAAGAAGCATTACACTTACTCTTCCGGGTATTGCAGGTATTATCCTTTCAATTGGTATGGCGGTTGATGCAAATGTAATTATCTTCACTCGTATAAAGGAAGAGATTGCAGCAGGAAACAACGTAAGAAATGCTGTTACAGCTGGTTTCTCAAAGGCTTTATCTGCTATTTTAGATGGTAATATAACAACCCTTATTGCTGCATTTGTTCTTATGATGCTTGGAACAGGTAGTATAAAGGGATTTGCTACAACACTTATGATAGGTATTATCTTATCTATGTTTACAGCACTTGTAATCACTAAGATGTTGCTTAACGCATTTGTTACTCTCGGAGTTACAAATGAGAAGTGCTTTGGTAAGGCTAAGCAGCCTAAGGTTATTAACTTTGTTAAAAATTCAAAGATATGCTTCATCATATCAGCAATTGTAATAATTGCTGGACTTGTATTCCTACCAATAAACAAAGCTAATGATGGACGTATCCTTAACTTCAGCCTTGAGTTTACGGGTGGTACATCAACAACTGTGACATTTGATGAGCCATATACACTTGAGCGTGCAGAGACAGAGGTTGTTCCTGTAATAACAGAGACAGTTGGTGTATCTGCTGCTGATATCCAGATTCAGACAGTTGAGGGAACAAATCAGGTTATCTTCAAGACTCCTGAGCTCTCAGAAGAGGATGGACAGAATGAGGCATTAGAGAATGCACTTAAGAGTAATTTTGAAGTATCTGAGATTCAGACACAGAGTATAAGCTCAACTATAAGTGGTGAGATGAAGAAGGACGCTATTATAGCTATTGCGATTTCATCAGTGCTTATGCTTATCTATATAGCTATCCGTTTCTCAGATGTTAAGTTTGGCGCGAGTGCGGTTATTGCACTTATACATGATGTAATGGTTGTATTTGCAGTTTACTCAATAGCTAAGCTGTCAGTTGGTAATACATTTATTGCCTGTATGCTTACTATAGTTGGTTACTCAATTAATGCTACAATCATTATATTTGACCGTATCCGTGAGAACAGAAAGATTATGGATCAGAAGACGCCACTTGACGAGATTGTAAATACAAGTATTGCACAGACATTTACAAGAACAATTTACACATCACTTACAACATTTGTCATGGTTTTTGTATTGTTTATAATGGGAGTTTCATCACTTAAGGAATTCACATTTACACTTATGGTTGGTATTGTGTGTGGTGCTTATTCATCAGCATGTATCACAGGACCACTTTGGTTCTATATGAAGAGTATAGGTAAGAAGAAAAATGCATAGCCTGTGAGGCCATGTATTCAGCCGGGCGGCTGCATTGAGTAATACTTAGTGTGGCTGCCCGATTTTATTTTTAAGAGACAGAGGATGCTTATATGGAAATGAACTGGCGTGTTAGTGCAAAAAGAGCAGATTTTGATGGGATAGCCGCAGAATATGGTATCAGTCCTGTGATAGCCAGAGTTATAACAAACAGAGGAGTAAGCAGGGAGGATATAGGAAGATACCTTCACGGAACAATGAGTGATGTCAGAAATCCGTGGGATATGGCTGATATGGAGCTTGGTTGTAACATCATGAGCAATAAGATAAAGGCTAATGCAAGTATCCGTGTTGTCGGCGACTATGATGTGGATGGAATAACGTCAACTTATATTTTGTATGATGGATTAAGAGGTCTCGGTGCCAATGTGAGCTATGACATACCTGACAGGATAAGGGATGGCTATGGTATAAATGCCCGTATAATTAATGATGCCAAGCTGGATAACGTTGATACAATTATAACCTGCGACAATGGAATTTCAGCATTTGAGGCAATCGCACTTGCCAAGGAATATGGGATGACAGTAATAGTTACCGACCACCACGAGTTAAAGTATGAGTTGGATGCTTCGGGTGTAAAGCAGTACAGATGGGTAGAGGCAGATGCTATTATAGATATAAAGAGACCTGACTGCCCGTATCCATTTAAGGAGATATGCGGTGCGACGGTAGCGTACAAATTCTTGCAGTGCTTATATGAGGTTATGGGCAAACCATGGGGTGACAGCGACAGGTATATAGAGTTTGTGGCTATAGCAACCCAATGTGATATAATGTCTCTTACTGATGAGAACAGAATATACGTCAAGCGGGGTATTGATGTGTTTTCCCATACAAAGAATAAGGGGTTTCAGGCTTTGATAGAGGCTACCGGACTTGGCGGAAAGAAGTTATCCTCGTACCATCTGGGCTTTGTGTTAGGTCCGTGTCTGAATGCGACAGGAAGGCTTGACAGTGCCAAGGAAGCACTTCAGCTGCTGCTAACAGATGACAGTGAGATAGCGAGAAAACGGGCGGAGAGTGTGGTACTTCTAAATGAGAGCAGAAAGCAGCTTACAAACGAGGGTGTTCTTGCTGCCGAGGAATGGGTAGAGGCGTGTGACAAGCTCCCTGATGTGCTGGTTGTGTATCTTCCAGATATACATGAGAGTATTGCGGGAATAATTGCAGGACGTATAAGAGAGAGGTATTACAGACCTACATATGTGCTTACTAAATCTGAAAATGGAATATTAAAGGGTTCAGGACGCTCGATAAAGGGGTATAATATGTTTGACGAGCTTACCAAGTGCGCAGATTTATTTCTGGGATATGGTGGACATGAGCTTGCCGCAGGCTTTTCCCTTGTGGAGGATAATCTGGAGAGTATGAGGAAGTCCTTAAATCGTCTGCATACCATGACGGAGGAAGTGCTTACACCGAAGCTTATGATAGATGTGCCTATGCCTATGTCGTACCCTGATGAAGAGTTTGTAGAGCAGCTATCACTTCTTGAGCCTTATGGTAAGGATAATGAGAAGCCTGTGTTTGCGGAGTCGCAGATAGGTGTTGTAAATGCGAGACTTATAGGCAGTGAAGGACAGTATATAAGGCTTACATTTAAGGATAGATACGGAAATAGAATAAATGGCATAGATTTTAATGCAAATAACTTCATATCATGCATAAAATTGTGGTTTGGAGAGCAAGAATGTGATAAAATGTTTAATGGTGAGCCTAACGATATACTTATTGATGTGGCTTACACACCAGATGTTAATGAATATAATGGAAGAATTACGATGCAGGTCAAGCCTACACATTATCGTAAATCACTATAAGAAGAGAAAAGAGGAGAACAAGCATGAAAAAAGTAGAAGATTATATGATAAGTATTCCTGACTTCCCTAAGAAGGGTATAATATTCAGAGATGTAACCGGAGTTACAGAGAGTGCTGAGGGATTTCAGCTTGCCATTGATGAGATGAATAAGCTTCTTGATGGCGTTGATTATGATCTTATAGCCGGCGCAGAGTCACGCGGTTTCATATTTGGAGCTCCACTTGCATACATGAATAAAAAGGGACTTGTACTTGTAAGAAAGAAGGGCAAGCTCCCAAGAGAGACAGTTTCAGCGGAGTATGACCTTGAATATGGTTCTGCTACAATCGAGATTCATAAGGATGCTATAAAGCCGGGAGATAAGGTTGTTCTTGTTGATGACCTTATAGCTACAGGAGGAACTATTCAGGCAACTGCCAAGCTTATTGAGCAGTTAGGCGGAGAAGTAGTTAAGATGATATTCCTTATAGAGCTCACAGACCTTAAGGCAAGAGAAATGCTTAAGGGTTACGATATAGAGTCTGTTATAAAGTACGACGGAGAATAAGAGCGTTTTATAATTACTACAGAAGGAAGTGATTGGTATGGCAGAGGAGATTAAGATGTCCCAGAACTCGTTGAAGAAGGAAATAAGTAAACCTAAGGATTTTACTCCTCCGGAGGAGTTATATGCCCAACTGCTTGACACAATACGGAAGTATCATCCGTCCTCAGACCTATCTATGATTGAGAAGGCATATAAGATAGCGTCAGAGGCACATAAGGACCAGAAGAGAAAATCAGGTGAGCCATATATTATTCACCCATTGTGCGTGGCAATTATACTTGCAGAGCTTGAGCTTGACAAGGAAACTATTGTTGCCGGAATATTGCATGATGTTGTGGAAGATACAGTTATGACAACAGAGGAGATAGCGTCGGAGTTCTCTGACGAGATAGCACTTCTTGTTGACGGTGTTACTAAGCTCACACAGCTTGATTTGTCACAGGATAAGATTGAGATACAGGCGGAGAACCTTCGTAAGATGTTTCTTGCCATGGCTAAGGATATCAGAGTAATACTTATCAAGCTTGCGGACAGACTTCACAATCTTAGAACCTTGCAGTATCAGTCACCTCAGAAGCAGATAGAGAAGGCAAGAGAAACTATGGATATCTATGCCCCTATCGCACACAGGTTAGGTATATCCAAGATTAAGATAGAGTTAGATGATTTATCTATGCAGTATCTATATCCGGATGTCTACAAGTCACTTAAGGAAGAAGTAACTACAAGACTTAATGCCAGCGAGGATTTCATCGCACAGATGGTTGATGAGATAAGAGGCTATATGAAGGAGGCTGACATTGAGTGTGAGGTTGACGGAAGAGTAAAGCATTTGTTCAGTATCTATAAGAAGATGATTACACAGAACAAGACGCTCGACCAGATATATGATATACATGCGATAAGAATAAAGGTTGACACAGTCCGTGACTGTTATGCGGCACTTGGTATAATACATGAGAAGTACAAGCCTATACCGGGCAGATTCAAGGATTATATCGCCATGCCTAAGCAGAATATGTATCAGTCATTGCACACGACCTTGATAGGTCCGGGAGGACGACCATTTGAGATACAGATAAGAACTTATGAGATGCACAGGACTGCTGAATATGGTATCGCTGCACACTGGAAATATAAAGAAGGCGGAAGCACAAAGGATAACGAAGAGCAGAAGATGAGCTGGCTCAGACAGATTCTTGAGTGGCAGACAGATACCACAGATAACAAGGAATTTATGAGTTTCGTAAAGACAGACCTTGATTTGTTCTCAGATCAGGTATACTGCTTTACACCGGCAGGAGATGTAAAGAACCTTCCTACAGGCTCAACCCCTATCGATTTTGCGTACAGTATTCATACTGCGGTTGGTAATAAGATGATAGGTGCGAGAGTTAATGGACGACAGGTTCCGATAGAGACAGAGCTTCACAATGGTGACCGTGTGGAGATAATTACCTCACAGAACTCAAAGGGACCTAGTCTTGACTGGCTTTCTGTTGTCAAGAGCTCACAGGCTAAGACGAAGATTAATCAGTGGTTCAGACAGGAGAATAAGGAGGATAACATACAGCGTGGTAAGGATGCTGTTATCGCATACTGTAAGGCGAAGTCCATCGTTCTCTCTGATTTGATGAAGCCTGAGCTTATAGAAGCTGTCCTTAAGAAATACAACTTTGCAAACTGGGATGCACTTATGGCTTCAGTAGGACACGGTGGACTTAAGGAAGGTCAGATTGTAAACAGACTTCTTGAGGAGTACAAGAAGGAAGAGGCTAAGAAAGTTACCGAGGAGCAGATTGTTGACAAGATTAACACTCCTGGACGTGGAAATGGAGCACCGAAGGGCGGCATTGTTGTCAAGGGAATGGATGACGTTGCAGTTCGTTTCTCTAAGTGCTGTGCGCCTGTTCCGGGAGATGAGATAGTAGGTTATATTACAAGAGGACGTGGAATATCAATTCACAGAACAGACTGTGTAAATATACTTTGCATGGATGAATTTGACAGAGAGCGTCTTATAGAGGCTGACTGGGCTGAGTCACCTGTTCAGGATGCGAGCCTTTACAGTACAGAGATTATTATATATGCAAATGACAGCAAGGGACTTGTATTTGCGTTGTCTAAGGTATTTAATGAGGCCAATATTAATCTTACAGGTATGAACGTAAGAGTAAATAAGCAGGGCAAGGCTACGGTTTCTGTCAAGTTTGAGATACATTCAAAGGAACAGCTTAACAGAGTTATAGCTAAAATTCGTAACATAGAGGGTATTATTGATATAGAGAGAACAGCAGGCTAGATATAGAAAGGATGGATTTATGGCTAATTTAATAACTATTACCAATGTTCTTGGTTCATTTGCGACTAATTGCTATACAGTTGCCAACTCAGACACAAGAGAGGCACTTATTATAGATCCTGCTGACAGGGCAGATTATCTTATAAGGATGTACGAGAATCAGAACCTAAAGCCGGTTGCAGTGCTTCTCACACATGGACATTATGACCATATAGGAGCATTGGCAGGAGTGAGAGAGGCTTTTCCTGATATAAAGGTATATGCGGGAAAGGAAGAGGAAGAGGTTCTAAGAAGCACAGACCTTAATCTTTCGGCTATGTTTGGCGCACCAACAGCTACAAGTGCAGATATCTATGTGGATGACGGTGAGGAGATAGAGCTTCTCGGAACGAAGATTAAATGTCTCCATGTTCCGGGACATACCCAAGGCGGAACATGTTATTATTTCGCTGACGAAAAGCTTCTTTTCTCAGGAGATACATTGTTCTATGGAAGTATAGGACGTTCAGACTTTCCTACAGGAGATGGACATGCTCTGCTTGAGAATATTGAGAAGAAGCTGCTTGTTTTGCCGGATGATGTGACAGTTTATCCGGGACACAATGACAGAACAAGCATTAAGAAGGAAAAAGAGTTTAATCCTTATTTTTAGTTATGGAGGGATATAACTCTGGTGTAATTTGGAGATATATATGATTTTGTTGATACAAAACAGTCAGGAATATAACAATGACCTGCGTGCTATGATTATGGCATTTTATCCGGGAGTGAAGATTGTTACGGACGAGAGCCTTTGTGACAGCTTTGAGGCACTTCTGCGGGTAGAGTATAGCGACGAAAGCACCATACTTACTGTGTGTAAGCAGGGACATATGTGTGACAATCCTGACGATTTAAGCGAGGTTAAGGAGCTTCCCTTTTATAAAGGCAAGCTGTTCATATCGTCATGTGGTTATCGTGCAAGGATAGATGAGGATTACCACAATAAGAAGGAATTCAGGAACATTCTTAAGATGGCAGCATACAGGCTGCTAGGGCAGTTGGCAGACAGGAGACTTCCTTGGGGAGACCTTACGGGAGTAAGACCGACTAAGATAGCGATGGCTAAGCTTATTGAGAATGAGACAGATGGGGCAAATGATAATGAAAATATACATGACAGGGTTGTTAATTATTATCTTGATGTGTATGATGTAAGCAGAAATAAGGCGGAGCTTGCGACAAGGGTTGCCGAGAAGGAGCTTTGTCTTGTTAAGGATATAGATATGGATGGCGATTACTGCCTGTATGTGGGAATCCCATTTTGCCCAAGCAGATGTCTGTACTGCTCGTTTACCTCATATCCGATAGGTATTTATAAGGAAAAGGCGATAACTTATATAGATAAGCTGTGTGAGGAGCTTGATTATATAGCTGATAGATATAAGGATAAACGACTTGTGGCTATATATGTAGGTGGAGGGACACCGACCTCCATATCGCATGAGCTGCTCGATAAGTTGTTAGGACATATAGTAAATGCATTTTCACTTGATGATGAGACTGTAAGTGCCGGACTTAGGGAATTTACCGTTGAGGCAGGCAGACCGGACAGCATAACTGTGGAGAAGCTTGATGTTATGAAGAAGCATGGTGTTAGCAGGATAAGCATCAATCCGCAGACCATGAACGATGAGACACTTAAAACCATCGGACGAGCACACACCTCTGCCCAGACTATTGAGGCATTTCGGATGGCTAGAAGTGCAGGCTTTGACAATATAAATATGGATTTGATAGCGGGACTTCCGGGTGAAAATCTTGACAGCATGAGACATACCTTAGATGAGGTTAAGTCACTTGATCCAGAGAGCATAACTGTTCACTCGCTTGCTATTAAGCGTGCTGCTAACCTGAGGCAGCAGATGGACGAGTATGGCACAAGCATTAATCAGGACATGGATGCGATGCATGAGATGGTGGCAGAGACAGCCGCTCTTCTTGGGATGGAGCCTTATTATCTGTACCGCCAGAAGAATATCGGAGGTAATCTTGAGAATGTAGGGTATGCAAAGCCAGATACAGAATGTCTATATAATATCTTGATTATGGAAGAAATGACTGATATTATAGCAGCGGGCGCTGGCAGCTCAACTAAGCTTGTGTACCACGCAGAGAACCGTGTTGAGCGTGTTGAAAACTGCAAGTCAGTTGATGATTACATGAATCGTTTCGATGAGATGATTGCCAGAAAAGAAAATGTAAAGTAATGTATATCATATGTTAATGATTAAGAGGAGGATATATAGATGGCAATGAAGAAAAAGCCGGTAACCGGTATGAAGGACATATTACC
>CAVELH010000004.1:0-33933 GCA_963616385.1 bacterium
CCATATAAAGAATATCATTTGCAGCTAAATCCTTCTTAGCACAAAGTAATCCTAAATCAGATACATATATTTTAAATGCATCAATATCCCGATAATTTTCCAAAGGCTTTTTTATCTGTTCCACCTTGTAAACCTTTGATACAATACCAGACAAACAAAGCCATTCAATAGCATTTTCAAATTCAGATGCACGTCCGCCCTTCTTAATCAGTTTATATTGAAAACGTGTATTTTTCTTAGAAAGCTGGACAGTAATATTATCATATGCAAGTCTGGTTTTCTTAATTTCATTAGTATTATTGTACTTACTCATATCATTGAGATAACTTGCAAGAATTGTGTCCTGAGTATGGCGGACAAGTATATAATCCTTAGTTTCTGCAAATTGCATTACACATTCCGGCATACCCCCAACAACAAGATATTGACGATATAACTGCATTGCCGCATCATGCAAAGCAGCAGGCATAGGCTTATCAGAATCAAAGCACTCTCGGATTTTCGCAACAAGCTGTGCTTCATCCATAGCAAGCATAAATTCTTCCATGTCCATAGGATACATGGTTTTCATATCTACTTTACCAACCGGAAATGAAAATTCTGCCCTGTTTACAGCAACGCCAAGCAGACTTCCTGCAACAATGATGTGAAAATCCGGTGCATCTTCACAAAAATATTTAAGAGAAGTCAATGCTCTCTCACAAAGCTGTACCTCATCAAATATAATAAGTGTTTTTTCCTTTACAATAGTCTGCCCAGCAATATGCGATAAAATCGGTATCAGATAATCAGGACTTATATTTTCTTCAAAGGTTTCATTTAGTTTAGGGTTTGTTTCAAAATTGAAATATACTACATTCTCATAGTTGTTACGTCCAAATTCCAAAACAGAATAAGTCTTTCCAACCTGCCTTGCCCCCTGCAAAATAAGAGGCTTACGATGTTTACTTTCCTTCCATGCTTCTAAATAATTCATAATTTTTCTATACATAATCTGCCCTCCCAAAAGGTACTAAAGATAGTATAGCAAATATTAGTGTAAAAATACAGCGTTTTTATATGTTTTTTCGCATTATTTTACATGAATATTTTGTCAAAATTTACATTTTTCTACACGAAAATGTTTTTCTATGGTTTCTACTCCCTATACCTCAAATATTCAATAAACTTCTGCGTAGCAGGTGTAAGCCTCTTACTGTTCTTCATCGCAAGACCAATCTCTCTGTAATAAGGCTCCTCAAGAGAACGTATCTCAATTTCATAGGGAATACGCTTTAGAATCAGCTCTGGCAAAATGCCAATTCCAAGGCCTTTCTCCACCATAGACATAATCGCGAAATCCTCCCACGTAGTGAACCTTATCTGTGGGTGTACATTATTTTTCTCAAGCAGTTCAGTGACCTCAGTTTTTCCTCCATGCTCAAGCAGCAGAAAAGGCTGTCCCTCCAACTCTTTTATATCTATTTTCTCTTTTTTTGCCAGCGGATGATTCACAGGAAGTACAACCTTATACTCATCCTTCGTTAGAGAAATGGTATCTAAATAAGGTGAAACTGGCAGCCTTAAGAAGCCACAATCAACCCGTCCCTCCTCAATCCATCGTTCAACCTCAACGTAGTCACCGAGCAGCATCTCATAATCTATGCCCGGATAATCCCGCTGAAATTCCGCAAATATATTTGGCAGCCAGTTTATTGCAACACTCGAAAATGTTCCAATACGCACTATGCCGCTCTCAAGTCCATTTACCTGATTAACATAATTCTCAAGCTCTCCAAAATCACTGATAATCGTTCTGGCAAGTGCAAGTATCTTCTCACCGGGCGAGGTAAGGCATATTCCGTTTCTCCCACGCTCAAGCAAAATGATTCCCCACTCCTTCTCAAGGTCAGACACCATCTTACTTATAGATGACTGTGCATAATTTAATTCCTCTGCCGCCTTCGTAAAACTGCCCTTCTCAACAGTTTTAACAAAGGCAAGATATTTCAACAAATTATTGTCCATGTATGTATTCCTTTTTTCGATATATGTAATCACATTTATTCACTTTTTATATTTTAATAAATTATGTACAATATTTCAAGAAAGTTCAGCAATGTATTTTGAAATGAATTTACTTGGAAAGGATAAAATGACAATGAATACATCAAAAAAACAGATAGATATGCTGCATGGTTCACTCCCACAGAAATTACTGCTGTTTACACTTCCTATCGCCCTCAGCAGTATGCTACAACAGCTATTCAACGCCTGTGATACCTCCATTGTCGGCTACTTTGACAACGCAGATTCACTTGCAGCAGTTGGAACTAATGGTGAGATAATTGCATTAATTGTCACTCTGTCATCAGGGCTCGCCATAGGTGCAAATATATTAATAGCCAGCCAAATAGGAAAAAAAGAGACCGACCATATACAAGAGATTGTGCATACCTCAATAGCACTTTCAATAATTATAGGGATTATAGGAATGATTGTCGGTCAGTTAATCACCAATCCTTTGCTGACACTTATAAAAACACCGGATAAGATTATACATTCAGCCGAAATGTATCTGAGAATTTATTTTATCGGATATCCATTTTTATTGCTGTACGATTTTGGCTCTGCCATTCTTCGTGCAAGAGGAGACAGTCGTTATCCATTTATCGCACTGACAATTTCCGGAATCGCCAATGTATTACTCAATATATTTTTTGTAGTTGTGTTACATATCGGAGTTGCCGGAGTTGCAATCGCAACAGATATATCAACAGCTCTTTCTGCAATCATGATAATATGCAGACTGAAAAATGATAACACGGTATTCCACCTGTCGTTTAGGAAGCTTCACATAACACGTTCATATATGTTACAGATACTAAAAATAGGAATTCCGTCAGCCGTTCAGGGTGCAGTGTTCTGCTTTGCAAACATATTTGTACAGGCATCCGTAAACAGCTTCGGTGCAACCACTATAGCAGGAAGCACCATTGCCATGAACTTTGAATATTTTGCTTACTATGTGATAACTGCCTTTGGACAGACAGCAACAACCTTCATCAGCCAGAACTATGCCGCATCAAAGCTAAAAAGGTGCCAACAGATTCTCTGGTTATGTATTGCATTTTCAACACTGTGCAGTCTGATTATAATTGAACCGATTATCATATTCCAAAATGGTTTTTCCAGTCTGTTTACCACTCAGCAATCTGTAATCGAAAATGCATGCATCCGCATTATGTGTATTTTGTTTTTTGAACCTATATGCAGCCTCTACGAAATTCCGGCAGGTGCATTGAGGGGCACAGGGCACTCACTTCTGCCCGCTATTATAACCGTAGTTGGAACATGTGCATTTCGTATTATATGGATATGTACTATATTTAAGCATCACCATGAATTAGAAACTCTTTATATAGCATTTCCGATATCATGGATTATAACAACTCTGCTAATCTGGTGTGGCTTTATTATCGTAAAGCCATTTGAAAATCACCGCTAAATACGTCCTGCGATATTTTATCTGTACTCCATTGTATAGAGATACTGTCCTGATTTAAGACGCTTTTTGCCTGTGTTTTTCATTCCGCACTTGGTATACTTTGTCACCTTAAGCTTGGTGTCCGTATCTAACACACAAGGTATACCCTGTGCTCTTGCCTCCTTAAACGGCTGCTCAAGTACCTTCTTCATAAAGCCCTTTCCCTGAAACTCCTTAAGTACAACCACCATAGAGACAGCTACATAATCCTTTTCTTTTTTGTAAAGCTTTGCATACAGCTCTCTTCCTGAGCCTGCGACAGCCATCAGCCCCTTAAATGACAATTCCCTTATCATTCTTGCAACCATATGCATTGCGGGCTTCATCTTCATTTTGGTATTTTTGTGCCAATAAGCCAGAAAGCCCTCATGGTTATCCGAGGTTGTGTACAATAGTCCCTGTCTGTAGAAATTCTCCGTCATTATTTCAAACGCTTTTATAATATCCTCCCTCGGTGCTGTTGCGGCAATTCCATCATTCTCAGCCACAAATGCCTCCCCTATAAGAGTTCCATATATCACCAGCTGCTCATTTGACATATCCGTAACCTTCTGCATAAAATCCTCCCCTTTATTTAATATCAAAAATATATTAGTTAGTAATCGCTAACCATTTTTATATTAACATATTTCATAGAAAAAATAAACCTACTATTATTATGCAATGCTCATTAATAAATTTTTTGCTATTTCCAACATTTTGCGGCATTTTCTTCTTTTAATGTGTTATACTGAAAAATAATTAACTGTTATATAGTATAATTAAAAAATCATTCAACAAAATCGGAGGAATTTATATGAGTAACGTAGGTAAGACATGTAAGGTTCATTACACAGGAACTTTCAATAATGGTGAGAAGTTTGATTCATCATACGACAGAGGCGAGCCAATTGAATTTGTTTGCGGTGCAGGTATGATGATTAAGGGCTTTGATGATGCAGTTAAGGATATGGAGCCAGGTCAGGTTGTTGACATACACTTAATGCCAGAGGAGGCATATGGCATGCCTGAGCCTGAGAATATCATAACTATTGAAATCAGCCAGCTTCCGGGCTCTGAAGAATTATCAGTTGGACAGCGTGTATATCTATCTAATGCCGCAGGACAGCCTTTCCCGGTAACAGTAACAGCCAAGGATGATAAAAACATCACATTAGATGCAAACCATGAGATGGCAGGCAAAGAGCTTAACTTTAAGATTGAGCTTGTTGAAGCAAATTAGTCATTAAACTAATTATATTACACGGTTTGTAATATACACAAAAATTAAAGCCTGACATAGCAGAGATGGTTAATCTGATTCTGCCATGTCAGGCTCTATTTTTTATAACAATGATTATATCTTAAACTAAAAATATTATATACTTATCCTAGATTATAAATATCAAATCACCATAAGATGGCATTGGCCACATTTCTTTATCAACAAGCATCTCAAGCTCATCTACAGGCTCACGAAGCTCAGTCATGGCAGGCATAATCACGTCAAGACAATATCTCGCTCTCTCTACTCCCTCCTCCTTTACTTCTATCTGGGAAGTAAAGGACTTTAAGTTATTAAGAGCCACGTTAGTTGCTGCAAGAAGTGAAGATGTCTTGCTAAGAATCTGCTCCTGAACACTCACGTCAAAGTTTCCTGCATTCTTAACTGAATTGATAGAGTCTGCAAGCACTGTTGTATATCTTATTACAGCAGGAATAATCTGCTTTGTTGCCATATCTATCATAGTCTTTGCTTCAATATTGATTGCCTTGGCATATATCTCATACTGAATCTCAGCTCTTGACTCAAGCTCAGCCTTGCTGAATACCTTGAACTGTTCAAACATATTAACTGATTTATCTGTAGTGAGTGCAGGTATTGCATCAACCATGGTAGGAAGATTAGGGAGACCTCTTCTTGCTGCCTCCTTCTGCCACTCCTCAGAATAGCCATTGCCGCTGAATATAATTCTCTTATGATTAATTGCATACTCTACTATAAGCTCATTTAATGCCTTGTCAAAGTCATCTGCCTTCTCAAGTCTGTCACATGCCTCACAGAAAGCTTCTGCTGCAATAGTGTTAAGTACTACGTTACAGGTAGATAACGAATCCTGTGAGCCTAACATTCTGAACTCAAACTTATTGCCCGTAAATGCAAATGGCGATGTTCTGTTTCTGTCCGTTGCATCCTTGCGGAAGTCAGGCAAAGTCTTAACACCTGTAGCAAACTTCTCGCCCTTCTTACTATGAGTAGCTTCTCCATTCTCAATTATCTGGTCTAACACATCCTCAAGCTGCTCACCGAGGAATACAGAGATTATTGCAGGAGGAGCCTCATGTCCACCTAATCTCTGGTCATTACCAACGTCCGCTGCTGATACTCTTAACAAATCTGCATGCTCATCCACAGCCTTGAGTATACATGTAAGAACCAATAAGAACATCTTATTCTCATGCGGCTTCTTACCCGGCTCAAGCATATTAATTCCATCATCTGATGTAAGAGACCAGTTATTATGTTTACCTGAACCATTTATTCCTGCAAACGGCTTCTCATGTAACAGGCAGCGCATACCGTGACGACTTGCAACCTTCTTTAAGATTCTCATCATAATCTGGTTGTGATCCTGTGCGATATTAACAGGTGCATATATTGGTGCTAACTCATGCTGTGCAGGTGCAACCTCATTGTGCTGTGTCTTAGCAGCAACACCTAACTTCCAGCACTCTTCATTGACCTCCTTCATATATGCAGATACTCTCTGACGGATAGTTCCAAGATAGTGGTCATCCATCTCCTGTCCCTTAGGTGGCATTGCGCCAAACAATGTACGTCCTGTATATATAAGGTCTTTTCTCTTAAGCCATTTTTCCTTATCTACTAAAAAATATTCCTGCTCAGCTCCAACAGAAGGTGTCACCCTTTTAGCTGTGGTATTGCCAAATAATCTTAAAATTCTTAAAGCCTGCTGATTAACAGCCTCCATAGAACGAAGCAATGGTGTTTTTTGATCCAAAGCCTCTCCTGTATATGAGCAAAATGCTGTAGGAATACAGAGAATACCACCCGCAGAATCATGTCTTACAAATGCAGGTGATGTACAATCCCATGTCGTGTAACCTCTTGCCTCAAATGTAGCTCTAAGACCGCCTGACGGGAAAGAAGAAGCATCTGGTTCACCCTTTATAAGCTCCTTACCTGAAAATGTCATAAGCACTTTGCCGTTATCCATAGGTGCACTAATAAATGCATCATGCTTCTCAGCAGTAACGCCTGTCATAGGCTGGAACCAATGACTAAAATGAGTAGCGCCTTTCTCGATAGCCCATTCCTTCATCTCATGAGCAACAACATCTGCTATCTCAAGAGAAAGCTCCTTGCCCTCTTCTATAGTTTCTCTTAATTCCTTGTAAATCTTCTTGGGGAGACGTTCCTGCATAACTGCATCGTTGAATACATCACATCCAAATAATTCCGTTACATTAATATTCTCTTCCATTGACTTATTTATCCTTTCATATAACTAGTCACTAATATGTATAGTGTAACATGTCTATATTTTATAAACAACAAAAATTTACAAATTATACTTTTAGATTTATTATTGTCTATTATAATAACGTTTTATAAGACTTATAATTTTTTTAGCCTCAATAGGCTTTGCAATGTGCTCATTAATACCAACCTTAAAACACTGTGCAACATCATCCGCAAATACATTTGCTGTCATCGCAAATATAGGAATTGTCTTGGCATCCTCACGGTTCATATTCCTAATCTTAATTGCAGCCTCAATTCCTCCCATAACCGGCATTGTCATGTCCATAAGTATAATATCAAAATCCCCAGGTTTTGACTTTTCAAATAACTCCACTGCCTCTTTACCATTCCATACATTGGTAACTATGGCTCCTGCTCCCTCCAAATGAAATTTGGCAATCACCATATTAAGCTCATTATCCTCAACAACAAGCACCTTAGTACCCTTTATTGATGTGTCAGGTTCATACTCAAGTCTTGACCTTGCAGGGCTGTCATCACCCTTTTCCATACCATCAGATATATTATCTGCAACATCAAGCAAAAAATCTGATATATCCTTAAGCTTATCCCTAAGCTCCTGCCGCCTCTCAGCATTGTTAGAATAAAACTCCGACATCTCAACATCATCCCTTGCCTCCGATATAGGAGTTTTTATATCATGGCTGTTAGTAAGAACATCTTTTTCAACCATATTAACAATAAACATAGTCACGAGCAATCCGATATTTGCACAAGGGAAGTCGGGGAATATCCCCTGCAAAAGAATACCTATTGTTACCGGCAAGACATTCAAAACTATCTTAACCATAACCTTTTCATCTACCAGATACCCAAATGGGCAAAAACCAACTATCGCATATATCAATGTAAATATGTTGTATATATTCTTCAAAAGCCATAGAGGGAGTTTCCAACCTGTATACCCTGCAATTATAATCAGTATAACCACAAGTGCGAGTGGAAGGTACATAAGGACATGTATATACGGACGTTCTATATCCTTATCCAGACACCTCTCCATCACATATCTGAACGTATACTGAAATATACACAAACCAACATAAGTAAACAGTGTCGTTTCAAACGCCTTTAATATATACTCAAAGGGTGGCTCTAACGATGAGCTAACTGTATTGTACACTATATCAGTAATTGCACATACACAACACACTGCCATAAAGACCACATTTTTTCTAAAATCACTCATATAAATTCCCCTTTTGTATTTACATATAGCTGGCAATAGTAGAAACTAATATCCTTGCATTGACAGGTTATGATATATGTTCATTCATCCCTGTTTTTTACATCGTGCCACATCATCTGCAAATGCATTTGCCGTCCCACACCTCAGGATGTAATAATAAAACTCCACCGCTTGCAAGATAGTCATCACTATCTGCAATAAGCTCAGGCAGATTATCAGCATTATCATTATGTAATTCTTTATCCTTTGTACGCCCCGTGAATAGCATCATTGATATAGTTATTAGAAATAGAAGGGTTAATCATTTAATGTGTCTCATCATTTTCAAAAAATTTACCTCTAATGCCACTAAAACAGAGAATTTTATCGTAAATATTTTACTCTGATACTGAGATACATTATAAGTTTATTTACTAATCTTGTCTATAAAAAACAGAAAATTTTGTTTAAAATTGTAGAAGTCGGAGATTATCTTTATAAGTTAATCTCCGACTTCTCTATTAGTTACACCTGAAAGCTTCCCATTGTATCCTGCAATGACTGAATACTTGCAAGAACCTGCTCAGTCTCATTTGAAACCTGCTCGCTCGTACCTGTTATCATCTGAAGATTTTCATTGATAGACTGGATTGCGCGGTCAAGCTCATTCTGAGCCTCTGTTATAGCATTTAAGGTATCATCTATCTGCTGAACTGATGCACTGAGCTCCTCAGCCTCAGCTCCAAGACTTGCACTCACATCAGCATAATATGCTGAGTCATCCTTATAATCCTCTGCTAAGCTCTCCAGCTTATCGTAATCCTGCATAACAACGGTATCAATAAATGCAAGAATCTGATTGCTCGCCTCTGATAATGTATTTACACTCTCTGTCACTCTGTCGGTGAGCTCCCTTACCTTGCCAATCTCATTGCCAGTGTCTGTACTCAAATTATTAATCTCCTCGGCAACAACCGCAAAGCCTCTTCCCGACTCTCCAGCTCTCGCTGCCTCAATAGATGCATTTAATGCAAGAAGGTTAGTCTGTGCAGCTATATCCTCGATAGCTCTTGTAACCTCTGTTATCTGATGTATAACCTCAACGCCCTCGATAGCCCTTGCAAGTCTCTCCCTGCTCTCTTTCGTCATCTCAACCGCATTATCCTTATTCTTGATAAGTGCAGGAACTATCTCATCTACTCTGCTTACTATCTGACCTGAACGCTCTGCCATCTCCTGTGCCTGCTCAGCGAGTACCTCTACCGCCTGAGTTACGTTCTCGCAGGTCTCATTTATATTCTGGATACTGTTTGTCTGAGTCTCGACATTAGCACCTGTTTCCTGCATAACAGCAGATATCTCCATGATATTTCCATTCATGGAAGCCACTACATTGCTTGCGTCGTTCATCTGTCCCTGTATCTTAACCGACTCATCCTTAGTTTGTCTTATACTTGCTATGAATCTTGTCTCAAGTTCATCTATAAGATAACCAATCTCGGCAACCTCCGACCTGTGCTGTGTACAATTCTCAGCTCCGATAACCTTATTCTTGACAAATGCCTTCATATTCTCCATAGGCTTAAGTGATTTACCTATTATAATATTGACAAGAATAAGTGTAATAATAAGCAGTACCACACCTAACACTATAGGAAGTATAAGATTGCTTCGGATTTCCTTGTATATAACTGATTTATCTACGGTTACCCCAAGTATCCAGCCTGTATTATCAATAGTTGCAACAGACACAAACTTCTTATTGCCATCATAATCCTTTATTGTCTCTACCTTATCTGAATTAAGGTTAATATTAACCTTATCGGTAATGACTGTATTGCCATCCTCATTAGGTAAGAACTCTTCATTTGGATGAGTTATTACACTTCCGTCAGCAGCAAGGAGAAATGTCTGTATACTGTCATCATCACTAATGTTCTGTGTGATATCTATTATCTTATCTATAGTTATATCTGCAAGAATAACCGCCTGCTCACCCTCTATTGTAAGAGGCTCTGCAATACTCACAATAACCTGACCTGTGGCAAAATCAACATAAGGATCTGTGTAAACCAAATCGTTAGCCTCTATCGCCTGCTTCCACCAGTCACGGGTTGACGGATCAAGGTCAAGGTCTGAATGGTCTGCAGGGAATACGCCCTTGTCATATCCAAAGCAGCAATAATACATAAGTGCCGCATCATTCTCATTTAGACACACCTCCAGATAATCCATTATCTGATCAGTATCCTTCTTATCCATAAATGCTATAGTATTTCTTATATTATGTACTAAATCTCCCTGCTTAGCCATCCACTCACTCATGGTCTCAGCATTAGTCTCAGCCTGCTCCATGAGCAAATCCTTCTTGTCGTTAATTACAATTCTGGATGTTGTTCCCCCATTTATTACCGCGGTGAGTATGATTATAATTACCGTGCATATGGTAACAATTGAAATGATATTACCTTTTATAGTGTTCTTCACCTGTTACTCCTCCTAAATATTATATTCATATACCCTGTATCAATATATGTAATCTAATATAATTTATCAGCATATACACATAGAGTATATTTTATGATGATTTCTTTGTCAAATGTTTTGGTATTATTATACTTGCAAAATAAGGAAAAGGGGTCTATTATCTTATGATGTGTCTGCACAAAAACAGGTGCAGCCCACAAAAGAGGGAAAACGAGAGGAAAAAAAACATGAATTCACTAAAGTACATCAAACCAAAGCTGTTTAGTACAATGGAAACTTATACCAAACAGCAATTTGTAAAAGACATTGTGGCAGGTATTATTGTTGCAATAATAGCACTTCCACTGTCAATCGCACTTGCCATTGCATCAGGTGTTAATCCTGAGCAAGGTCTCTACACAGCTATTATCGCTGGATTTTTCATTTCACTGTTAGGAGGAAGCCGTGTCCAGATTGGCGGACCTACCGCAGCCTTTGTAGTTATTATATACGGTATAATTGCCAAATATGGCATGTCCGGTCTTACGGTCGCTACCCTGCTTGCAGGTATCATTATGATAATCATGGGATTGCTTCACTTCGGTAATCTTATCAAATTTATACCTAAAACAATCACTGTAGGCTTTACATTTGGTATCGCTGTAGGTATATTTGCCGGTCAGTTAAAGGATTTCTTCGGACTTCAGATGGGTGCTGTTCCATCAGAATTTTTAGATAAAATAGTTGCCTATGCAAAGAATTTCCACACACTACAATGGCAGACCTTCGCAATAGGCATGCTTGCACTTATAATTCAGATAGTATGGCCAAAAATATCAGCCAAGATTCCGGGTTCACTTGTGGCAATAATCGTTACAACTCTTATAGTACAGCTCGCTAAGCTTCCTGTTGCCACCATCGGAGATTTATATACAATTAAGTCAGGCTTTCCAACATTTACTGTTCCGAATATAAGCTTTAAGCTTATAAGAGAATTGATATCTCCTGCATTTACAATAGCTATTCTTGCCTCCATTGAGTCACTTCTCTCATGCGTTGTGTCTGATGGTATGATAGGTGGTCATCACCGCTCAAACGCCGAGCTTGTTGGTCAGGGTGTCGGCAATATAATGTCAGCTTTATTTGGTGGAATACCTGCAACAGGAGCTATCGCCCGTACAGCTGCAAACGTAAAAAATGGAGGACGTACACCGATAGCCGGTATCGTTCATGCAATAACACTTTTACTTATATTGCTCTTCCTCATGCCTTATGCATCCATGATTCCTATGACTTGTCTTGCCTCAATACTTATTATGGTTGCATACAACATGAGTGGATGGCGTTCATTTGCTCATATGGTCAAGACTGCACCTAAGAGTGATATAATCGTTCTTATAACAACCTTCCTTTTAACTGTATTCTTTGACCTTGTTGTAGCTATTGAGATAGGCATGGTTATGGCAGCATTCTTATTCATGAAGCGTATGTCAGATGTCGCAGAGGTCAAGGCATGGGTTTACAAGGAGGACCTTGACATGAACGAGATATCAGAGCATACTGACCTTAAAAATGTTCCTGCCAACACTATGGTATACGAAATTCATGGTCCTATGTTCTTCGGAGCTACAAATGACTATCTTGCATTCACACACGAAAAGCATAAGAACGTGCTTATACTCCGTATGCGTAATGTACCGGCTATGGATATAACAGGTATGGATGCCCTTCTTGAAGCATACAACACCTGTAAAAAGAAGAACATCAAGCTTCTTCTCTCACATGTAAATGAACAGCCAATGCATGTTATGGAAAAGGCTGGCTTTGTGGATATGCTCGGAAAAGAAAATTTCTGCGAGAACATTGACGCTGCACTTGAGAGAGCCGCAGCTATATAATATATATAATACTTAAGTAAAATAATTTCATAAATCAAATACAATAAAACAGGACTCACATTCTTAAACTGTAAGTTATCTCAGTTTAATTATGTGGGTTCTGTTTTTATATTAATACTTTCTAATATTTCTTAAGAAGTATACTTGAATTCTGTCCGCCAAAGCCAAATGCATTTGACATTGCGATATCAACCTTCTGCTTTCTACTCTCATTTGGAACATAATCCAAATCACATTCAGGATCCTTATTAACAAGGTTAAGTGTAGGCGGAACGATATCATTCTGGACAGCCTTTACACAGGCTATTGTCTCTATTATACCGCCAGCACCCATCATATGTCCTGTAGAACCCTTAGTTGATGATACAGCAAGCTTAGACGCATGCTCACCAAACAGAGTGTGTATAGCCTTTGTCTCTATCACATCTCCCTTAGGAGTTGAAGTTCCGTGTGCATTTATGTAATCAACATCAGCAGGGCTTATTCCTGCCTTCTCGATACATCTCTTCATGCAATATATAGCTCCAATTCCTTCCGGATGTGGTGAAGTTACATGATAACCGTCTGTGCTGTTTGCCCATCCGATAATCTCAGCATGAATCCTGGCATTTCTAGCCTTAGCATGTGCCTCAGTCTCTATTACAATACATCCGCCACCTTCACCCATTACAAAGCCATCTCTTGTAGCGTCAAATGGTCTTGATGCAGTCTCAGGCTCATCATTTCTGGTTGACAGAGCGTGTGCTGATGTAAGTCCGAGAATGTTAAGCCTGGTTATGGCAGCCTCAGCTCCGACACATAATACAACATCTGCCTCTCCACTGTTAAGAAGCATTATTCCTGTTGACAAAGCATCTGCTCCAGATGAACATGCTGTTGTCACTGTAAGGCTAGGTCCTCTGAAGCCCTTAGCTATTGCTATCTGAGCAGCAGCCACATTGCCGATAATCTTAGGAACAAATCTAGGGCTTACCTTAGAATGTTGTCCTGTACTTATACCATCCTGTGTCTCCTCGATAGGTGCAATTCCTGCATATGCAGTTCCTACAACAATTCCCACTCTCTCTGCCGGAACAGCTCTGTCCTCAGGGTTCTCAGGGTTAAGCCCTGCGTCTGTAAGTGCCTCATCAGCCGCAGCATAGCCATACTGCATAAACAATGCCATCTCCCTTGTAAGCTTCTTAGGCATATAATTCTCTGGTACAAAATCCTTTACCTCAGCGGCAAATTTGACAGGAAGCTCTGTTGTATCGAAACGTGTAATAGGACCTACTCCTCTCACACCATCTACCAAAGATTTCCAAAAATTATCCACTCCGATACCTATAGGCGTAACCGCACCCATACCGGATATTACTATCTTATCACCCACAACAATTCCTCCCATTATATATTTACTACAATGTCTTATTACTCGTTACTATTATCTCTACTGCCACCCTCGTTTTTATCTGAAGCCCAGTCTCTCTCCTTGATTTCTACACGACGTATCTTACCACTTACTGTCTTAGGGAGCTCTTTTACAAACTCTATAATCTTAGGTCTCTTATATGAAGCGAGATTAGCCTTAAATGCCTTCATCATCTGCTTCTTAAGAGAATCTGTTCCCTCAACATCCTCAGTAAGAACTACGCTTGCCTTAATTGCCTGTCCTCTTATTGGATCAGGTACAGAGGTTACTGCACACTCCATAACATATGGAAGCTTCATAATCTCATTCTCTATCTCAAAAGGTCCTACACGATAACCTGTAGACTTAATTACATCATCCACACGTCCTACATACCACAGATAACCCTCTTCATCCATATATGCTGTATCGCCAGTATGATAATACCCTTCATATATTACATTCTCAGTACGCTTTTCGTCAAGGTAGTAGCCCATAAACAATCCTTCAGGCACACCATTCTTAACAGATATAACTACCTCACCTGTTTCGCTTGGCTTACATATCTTGCCATCTGTACTCATAATCTGAACATCATACTGAGGGCTTGGCTTACCCATTGAGCCCGGCTTAGGAGTCATTCCAACTAAGTTACCTACTGTAAGTGTAGTCTCAGTCTGACCGAAGCCTTCCATAATTCTCATTCCTGTCTTTCTGTAGAACTTCTCAAATATCTCAGGATTTAAAGCCTCGCCTGCTGTTGTAACATTCTGCAATGAAGATAAATCAAACTTATCAAGATTCATGTGAACCAGAACTCTGTAAACAGTTGGTGGTGCACAGAAGGTTGTAATCTTATACTTCTCTATCATCTCAAGTATATGGTTAGCGTAGAACTCATCAAAATCATATGTGAATACTGCTGCCTCACATAACCACTGCCCATACAGCTTACCCCAGAGAGCCTTACCCCAGCCTGTATCACTTATAGTAAAGTGTATACCCTCCGGATCTACCTGTTGCCAGTACTTGGCTGTTATATAATGACCTAATGCATACTTATATGTGTGCTCAGCAATCTTAGGATAAGATGTTGTTCCTGATGTAAAGAACATAAGCATTGGATCATTTCCACCCGGTGCTCCTGCCGGTTTCTTAAACTCAGAAGAGAAGAATCTTATATCTCTGTTAAAGTTTCTCCAGCCCTTCAATGTAGACTGTCCAACCATAATCTTAGCCTTAAGTCCGTCATAGCTCTTAGATGCACGCTCTACCTCAACTGCAACCTTACCATCAGCAGTACATAAAACAGCATCAACCTTACCTGCCTTAAAACGATACTCAAAATCCTTTTTAACAAGAAGATTAGTAGCAGGTATAGCCACCGCACCTATCTTATGAAGTGCGATAATTGCAAACCAGAACTGGTAATGTCTCTTAAGAACAAGCATAACTCTGTCGCCACGCTTTATACCAAGATATCTGAAGTAATTAGCTGCCTTGTTTGAATAAACCATCATATCCTTAAATGTGATACGACGTTCCTTACCGTCATTAGATATATGGAGCATTGCAAGCTTATCCGGCTTTGTCTTACCTAATACGTCAACTACATCATACGCAAAATTAAAATGCTCATCATTCTGGAATTTAATATCCTGTAATAATCCATTTTCATCCTTAGCTGTTAATACATACTTACCTGCCATTCCCGGTTCAGGCTGAAATACTAAATCTTCCATGTCTGCTTCCTCTTTTCTTATATTCTATCAGATTTTATAATATTGACATCTCGTCAAATAGTTTATTTCTTTTTTTCACATAGTATTAAAAACCACATGTAAAATTATTTTAAAACCAACGATGTAAAAAGTCAATAGCAAACATTAACAAAGCAAATTTTAATTTTCGACTTAATTTTGAATCCCGAATCTACAACTCAATTCCAACCCTTGCAAATATACCTTTGTCATAAGGATGCTTTATTTTCTTTATTTCTGACACATAATCAGCTATACCGACAAGCTCCTCAGAAGGATTTCTTCCCGTTAAAACAAACTCAGCCTTGTCCTTATATTTATCTATAAATGCAACAAGTCTGTCCTTATCTAACAGCCCAAAATTACATGCGTGAAGTACCTCATCCATAATTACAACTGCCGATACTTCATTTTCAGATTTAATCTTATCCCCAGAATCAGCTTCACATCCAGTCATAATTTTGTCCGTATTTTTATCATTATCAGATATTATATCAGCAAGCCATAACTCCGCACGCTCAAGCATAGCTGCATAATCATCTGCCACAGCTTTTTTCTGTTCTGCTGTCATGTTCTTAACAAAACCATAGAATTCATGCGGTGTATCTATCTCTATTTTATCAAGCTTATTAAGAATAGCTAGCTCACCTGACGTTCCATCCTTTAAAAACTGAACTATCCTCACAGGTATTTCATGTCCTGCTGCCCTTACTGCAAGTCCCATTGCCGCAGTTGTTTTACCTTTTCCGTCTCCACAATATATCTCAACCATCTTCTACACAAAACCTCCCGCTTTACAGTCCGAGCATATTATATATCGCCCTCATATCAAGGCTCTCCCTGAGTATGTCAGCAAGCTTATTATACTGTGCTTCCTTGTACTCCTCATAAGAGGTCTCCATCACCATATCACAATCTATACCCTTTCTCTCACATAAAAGTTCTATAAGACTGCGTCTTATGCTCTCGCTGTCAAATACGCCATGTATATATGTTCCACATACATTATCTCTGTACCAGCCTGTCGCAGCAGTTCTTCCATCCACAAATGCTCCGCCTGCATTATCATCAACAGAAGATACTCCCATATGAATCTCATAACCCGATATGTCACAGCCTGACAAATGCTCATATGCTCCGTCTATCATACCTACCTTACAGGTTATCTGGCTTCTCGTTTTCTCTCCTACAAAGCTTGTGCTTACCGGAAGAAGTCCCATACCGCTTACCTTCTGTTTTTCAC
Source organism: bacterium (assembly GCA_963616385.1). Classification (GTDB taxonomy): domain Bacteria; phylum Bacillota; class Clostridia; order Lachnospirales; family Lachnospiraceae; genus Coprococcus_C. The sequence continues at coordinate 16,999 of CAVELH010000004.1, forward strand.
CCTCAGCACCTACATCGTCACATATATTATTGCCAAGCATCTGATAACCGCCACATATTCCATAGATAAGTGTTCCTCTATCTGCGAGCCTCTTTATCCTGCTCTCTAATCCGCTCTCCCTTAACCACTTCATGTCTGCTATAGTATTCTTCGTTCCCGGAAGTATGACCATATCCGGATTGCCAAGCTCCGATGGCGACTTAACATATCTGACAGAAACCATAGGTTCAAGCGCCAATGCCTGAAAGTCTGTGAAATTAGATATCTTCGGAAGCCTTATTACCGCTATGTCAAGCTTGCCTGCTTCCCCTCTTGCCACAAGACTTTCTGCAAGCGAATCCTCATCCTCAATATGGACATCCGCATATGGCACAACTCCAAATACAGGCTTACCCGCACGCTCCTCAAGCATATCAAGTCCCGGCTCAAGTATCTTTTTATCTCCTCTGAACTTATTTATAATAAGTCCCTTTATTCTGTCTCTCTCATTTGGCTCAAGCAGGATAATCGTTCCTATCAACTGCGCAAACACACCGCCTCTGTCTATATCTCCTACCAAAAGCACATCAGCATCCGCAATTTCTGCCATGCCCATATTTACTATGTCATCATCCTTAAGATTAATCTCAGCAGGACTTCCCGCACCTTCTATAACGATAATGTCATATTCATCCGCCAACTGCTGATAGCATTCCCTTATCACAGGAATATATTCCCTTTTGTGTCTGTAATAGTCCATAGCTCTCATATTTCCCATTACCTCACCTCGGACTATAACCTGCGAACCCATATCAGTTGTAGGCTTTAACAATATAGGATTCATAAGTACGCTCGGCTTTATACCACAAGCCTCAGCCTGTACCACCTGCGCACGTCCCATCTCAAGTCCCTCATCTGTTATATAAGAATTAAGAGCCATATTCTGTGACTTAAATGGTGCAACTCTGTAACCATCCTGAGCAAATACCCTGCACAATCCGGCAGCAACAAGAGATTTACCGGCATTTGACATAGTTCCCTGTATCATAATCGCTTTTGCCATTCTATATGTCTCCTTTCTCTATAGCTCTTTATTTTCTATCCTTTGCAATGCCCTTACAAGCATCTGATTTTCACTGTGTGAACAAATTCCTATTCTGTAATATCCCTTGCAAAGCCCCTTCATATTAGAGCAGTCTCTTATCATAAAGCCCTGCTCATACAAATCATCATACAACGCCTCATCTGCAAGAAAGAATATAAAATTCGCACTTCCATTATAGACCTTTTTTATTCTGACATTCTTAAGCCCTTCGTTTAGATATATTCTCTCTAACTCAGTCATATCAAGGGTTTTCTCTATATACTCATCGTCATAAAGTGCCTCACGCCCTGCCATCTGTGCAGGGATTGACACATTCCATGGCTGAATCTGACATCTTATCTTATCAAGAAGCTCTCTGTCATTCGAAACCATATATCCAAGCCGTAAGCCCGGCATACCGTATATCTTCGTAAATGACCTGATAACCAATATACTGCCTCTGCTATTACCAAGTTTACCGATGACACTAAGAGCACTGCCATTTCTCACAAACGGAAGAAAGCTCTCATCAACGCATAATATAGTACCTGTCTCTTCGCATTTGCCAATAATATCTTGCAGTAATTCGTGGTCTATAAGCCTTCCTGTCGGGTTATTCGGATTGCACAGAAATAATATATCAATATCGTCCGTTATGTGCTCTAATATATTCTTTCCTATATCAAACTCATCCTCATCACATAACATATAATATCTTATACTTCCACCCGATGCCTTTACTGCCTCCTCATACTCCTGAAAGGTTGGTGCTACAGTAAGAGCATTTGCAGGCTTTACCGCATGGCACAGTGCATATATAAGCTCTGCTGCCCCATTTCCAAGTATTATATTCTCCCCGTCCACAGCTATCTTTTCTGCGATTGCACTCTTAAGCCCGGTACACCTGTAATCAGGATATCTCCCCACCATAGCTATTCCCTCATGCGCCGCCGCTATGCTCTTAAGCGGCATCCCAAGTGGGTTAATATTGACTGAAAAATCGTAATCTATCTGATTTGTGTATATATCTCCACCATGTATATACTTCATAGCCAAAACTAAGCTTCCTTTCATCTGTAAAATCAAATATGTAATGACAAAACAACTACAACATAATCATCACCAATTAGCAACCATCATGATTATTAACAATAACAATCAACAACCGTCACGATTATTATAAATTACAATTAACAATATTATAATATTCTCAACACGAATATAACTGCCATACACAGAACTGCCATAAGTATTGATGTGACATACATCAGCTTATTAGCACGTCTTATATCCTCAGGACAAATGTCTCTTATATGGTCTCCTATAGTTTTCTTCTTATATAGCTTGCCAAAATAATATGCATCCCCAGCAAGCTCCACCGACAATGCCCCCGCACAGACAGCCTCCGATTGTGCCGAATTAGGACTTGCATGATTATATCTGTCCCTCTTAAATATTCTCCATGCACCTTTTCCATCTAGTCCTGTAAGATAACTCGCAGCTACCATGAGCAGAGCGCCAAGTCTTGCTGGTATAAAATTAACTACATCATCAAGCTTTGCCGCACACGTTCCAAAGTATATATAACGGTCATTCTTATAACCTGTCATAGAATCCATAGTATTTATAGCCTTATATATAAATGCTCCATACACTCCGAATAACGCCATATAAAATAGTGGTGCTATAACGCCATCTGATGTATTCTCTGCAACAGTCTCAACCGCCGCCTTAATAACCCCCTCCTCGGTAAGCGAAGCAGTATCTCTCCCCACTATCATAGAGACAGCATTTCTCGCATCCTCTATAGTACCATCCCTTAATGCATAATAAACCTTCATACTCTCAACACAAAGCGACCTTGCAGCAAGCATCTGATAACAGATAATAATCTCAACGCCAAGTCTCACATACCTGTTTATTCTTCCTGCAAGATATAAAATCAGACATACCGGTACAAGCGATATAGCTATAACAAGAATAACCATTATTCCTCCGGCTACACGCTTCCTTGTCTTGTCAGCCTCACGCTCAGCATTTATACGAAACACTCTTCTGAGAAAAGCTTCAACATATTTAATTATTAAGCCTATTCCCTGAACAGGATGCCACAGCCAATGCGGATCTCCACATATCACATCAAGCAAAAAGGCTGCCGCAATAACAATTATTCTATCAAGCATTTTACATCGTTCCTACATTATTCTCTCTACGTCCGTAAGTCTATAGCCATCATCCCTCACATATAATGAGGCTTTATAACCCTGTCCATTTCCTGTCTGCCATTCAAAATATTCTCTGTGCGGCACAGCATATTCATGCAGCAAAGCCATAATTGTACCACCATGTACAACCATAATTATGTCGTTATTTCCATGCTCACCACATATTCTCTCAAAGCCTGACACACACCTCTTGATAAATTCATCCCTGCTCTCTCCATTAGGAAAGCCACATGTTCCGCCTGAATCTATAAATCTCTGATACTCGGCATTGCCATTTAGCTCCTCATAATTCATATACTCAAAATCACCAAAATTACATTCCACAAACTCTGGCACTACAACCACATTGGCATTTGGATATAACACATTAGCTGTCTCCACACATCGCTTAAGCGGACTTACATACACCTTACCGGTAACACTTTTATCATGCCTGCCCATGAGCTCTTCCCTGCTACTGTCAAGTATATGTTCATCCGTCAAACCCACATATCTGTGTTGAAGATTGCCTGCTGTCGCACCATGCCTTATCATATATACCTGCATATCATATTCCTCTGCATAATTTATCTATCTGTTTTCATCGTCTGGTTCTGCTATTTAATTCTAGTACCTATTCCACTTACAACTCTGTAGACCTCATCTGCCCTCTCGGCAAGATAACAGTTCACACGACCATTTTGCTCACGATACTCTCTCTCCAGCTTATCCACCGGCACAAGCCCATAGCCAAGCTCATTACTGATAATAACCAGCCTGTCAAGTCCACCTTCAATGACAAGACCATCAAGATACTCCTCCGTAAGCTTAATCGAATCAAGCCCATTATTTATCTCATCCCATACCTTTAAATGGTAATTATTAATTATCTCATATTCTGGAAAATGTTCTCTCGCATACCTATCCTTACCCTGATATGCTCCTCCTACAATAAATATCATTCGTCCACTCCCACTTATCTTATCAACTATCTTATAAGCTTACCTTACCAGCCTGACTAAAACTATCCCAGCTAAAATAAAGAGCTCGCACATTTGCAAGAAATATCCAGCTAAATCACCTGTTATACCTCCAAATTTTTTGTACGACATCCCTCTGTAATAGCAAAAGACCATAGCACCAACTATAACAGCAACAGCTCCGCATACAACATCTACACATATCATACCAACAGCGGAGACAATAACCCATATAGCCATAACCGCTCCTACCTTTTTGTCGGATGCGTGTGCCGTATCAGCCAGCATGCCGTCAGGCTTTGCCTTCTTCAATGTCACAACCGACAGGCCACTTAGACTTCTGCTATATACATATCCAATCGCCCAGATTATAATATCTCTAAGTCCTCTATCAAATATGTACCCATTGTATAGCTCCTGTGCAAGTCCGTACAAAAGAATTATATATAGAATTCCATATATAACCGCAAATGCTCCAACATGCGGATCCTTTAATATAGCAAGCTTCTCATTTCTGTCCTTATACGATGATTTTGCATCCATCGTGTCCAAATATCCATCAAAATGTATACCCCCGGTCACAATAAGCGGCAATGCCACAATAAGTGCCGAAGAAAGACCACTGCCAACGTGCAGCACATTTGCAAGAATATATATAAGGGCTATCTGTAATCCACCTATCACTGCTCCAATCAAAGGGAAAAAGCACATACTGTAACGCATACTTTTATCGTTCCAGTTAGTATGTGGCATAGGCAATCTCGAATATGTAGAAAATGCTATAATCATTGAACTTAACATCTGTATCTCCTATTATCAACAATCGACAGGTATTCCACAGACAACCTCAGTTACCTTGTCTGCGAAGCCTGCCATACAACAATTAATATATCCAAGCAGGCGGATATATGTAGTCGTGTAGCTGTCATAATCCTTATCCCTGCCATCTGAGAATATCTCATTTGTGACAACCACAACATCATTGTCATTTTTAATAAGTTTCTTCAGAGGTTCTATAATATATCTGTCCACAGCTTCTCCATCATGCACCCTGTGTCCCTCATCAAGGAACATCTCATTTGCAAGCAGATTGGACATACATTCTATAAGAATCGTGTTCCCACTTCCCATATCACTAAGTGAGCTAATATCTGCATAACATTCAACTGTGAGAAAGCCTTTTCCGGCTCTCAAGGTTCTATGTCTCTCAATCCTGTTTTTTGTCTCAGCATCATCATATGGGTACATGGTAGCCACATAATACAACCCACCGTATTTCTTATTATCGTGAAGCCCTGTAGCCACACTCTCGGCATAAGCAGACTTTCCACTTCCACTGCCACCCGTAACAACATAAAACATTATTTTTTCTCCTGAACATCCGTCTCATAGATAAGTGCGTTGCATATGGCTGCTGCCACATTGCTTCCGCCCTTTCTGCCTCTTGCCACAATGTATGGAATTCCCGCACACATAATAAGCTCCTTAGCCTGTTCAACATTAACAAAACCAACAGGAACACCTATTATTCCACACGGATTAACTCTTCCCTCACGAATCAGCTCATACAACCTTATAAGTGCAGTCGGCGCATTTCCGATAGCAAATATAAGTGGTTCATCTATCAACGCTGCCTTATCCATACTTGCAACTGCTCTTGTCGTACCATTACTCCTTGCGGTCTCTGCCACATCACTGTCACTCATAAAACAATAAACCTGTCCACCATATTTGCCAAGTCTTGTCTTGTTAATTCCCGACTTAGCCATCTGTGTATCTGTAACTATAGACGCACCATTTCTTATAGCTTTATGCAATTGTTCTACAACATGTTCTGAAAAGCACAGATTTTTAAGATAATCAAAATCTGCTGACGTGTGAATCACGCGCTTGATAATCGGTGCCTGACATGGATTTAATTCTATATTGCCAAGCTCCTCAGTGATAATCTCAAAGCTTCTTCGCTCTATATCACCAGGTAACAGCTCGTCAAATGAATATATTCCATGCTCCGGTACTTCTATATACTTCTTGTTATTATCCTGTCCCACAATAGATTTCCTCTCTATATATGGCAATATCAGATATCACAACAGGACAAAATCAAATCCTTCACCTCTTCAAAGGTGTTGCCTGTAGCCATCGACAGCTCCCCATATAAGCTCTCCTCAGCAAGCTTAAGATAACGCTCATCAGTAGACGTAATCTTCTTACCCACTCCCTCACGCTTCTTCTTTCTTGCCATAAGTGTCTTGATAAGCTTAATACACTGTCTCAAATCACAGCTCTTAATAGCGTTCTTATAACTCTCATCTCTCATACGCTCACTCTTAACAACAAGTGGTTCAATAGTTTTCGCATCATCGATAATAGCAAGTGCCTCATCCCTGTCTATTATTCCACGAATCACAATTCTGTCATTGTCAGCAGGACAAAACAAAGTTCCATCCTTAGACCTGACCGGAACTAAAACATAATACAACCGATTATTGTCCGAGCCTGCAATATCAGGATGCGTTATGTCAACTACCTGACATATGCCATTATGACCATATACTATATAATCTCCTACATTAAACATAACAACCTCCACTTCTATCTCGGAAACACTAATATTTTAGCAGATTTTTTCCGTTGATGTAAGCGGATTTTGCTGTTGAAAATATTTTATTCTCCCAAAAACTCTAATCAATAAACCCTCGAAAGCTCTTCTCTACCGTCTTTCGGGGAACCATAACTGAATGTCCGCAGCTTAAACATTTTAGCCTGAAGTCCATACCTGTACGCTGAATCTCCCATGCATTTCCACCGCATGGATGTGGCTTTTTTAGCTTTATAACCTGTCCTACTGAAAAATCCATATCCTCACCTGTTTTGCTAAGATAATATATACTGTACAAGCTCATCTGCACTGTCAACTATGTGCATAGCCTGACACTCCAAAAATTCCTCACGGCTTCCATAGCCAAAGGTCACACCGATATTGTCCATCCCAAAATGCCTAGCACCCAATATGTCGAATTTGCGGTCTCCAACCATAACAACGGATGTAAGCGCATCTGTCTCCGCTTTCATACCGCATCTGTCGAGCAGATATTTAATAACTAATTCCTTCTTGTCTCTGGAACCATCAAACAGACTTCCCGCAATTATATCAAAATATCCATCTAATCCCAAATTCTCCAATATCTTAATGGCATACACCTCAGGCTTTGATGTGGCTACATAGAGATGACACCCTGCATCCTTTAATGTGCGGAGTGCCTCCTCCATTCCAGACATAATATCATTCTCTATCAAGCCTCGTACGCTGTAATATTCGCGGTAATAGCCTATGGCCTCTTCCGCCTGTTCGTCTGAGAAACCATAAAACTCCTTATACGAATCCCTAAGAGGAGGCCCTATAACCTTGTACAGACTTGTCCTGTCTGAAACCTTTATTCCGAACTTCTCAAGTGAATACATAAATGCATTCGTGATTCCCACTATCGGTTCTGTAATTGTTCCATCTAAATCAAAAAATATATGTTTATACTTCATATTAATTACTCAAGTACATGATTACGCTCTTTCTTGTGATGATACCAATGAAGCACTGTCTGTCATCCACAATAGAGAGAAAGTTTCTGTCAAGAATCTTCTCCATTATCTCTTCTCTCTCAACAGTATTAAGTACCACACCGCCCATATCACGGTTCACGATATCTCCAACCTTGTAATCCTGTAAATTCTCTTTACCGTACTCCATAACTGCACGAAGGAAGTCTCCCTCGCTCACAATACCTACATACTTACCATCGTTATCAATAACCGGAACTGCTGTATATGTACTTCCCATAAGGAACTGTACAGCCTGGTCAAGTGTGTCCTCATCAGTAAGATATGTAAGCATCTGCTTAGGCACTAATATGCCAAATATATTCATAACCTGCCTCCTGTTTTTTGTCGCTGTCCTTATAACTGCTCAGCCATCTCCAATAACAGTTTCTCTGATTTCTCCCAGCCAAGACAAGGATCTGTGATGGACTTACCATAGCAGCCTCCACCGATAGGCTGATTTCCATCCTCGATATAACTCTCAATCATAACACCCTTTACAAGCTTTCTTACATCCTCAGAATGTCTCATGCTGTGAAGAATTTCATTTACGATTCTAGGCTGCTCATCCCACTTCTTACCTGAATTGTTATGGTTTGCATCTACTATACATGCATGATTAACAAGATTATACTTCTGATACATATCGCTAAGAAGCTTCAAATCCTCATAGTGATAGTTAGCTAATGAACGTCCGCTCTTGCTAAGTGAACCTCTTAAAATACAATGTGCAAGAGGGTTACCATCTGTATGTGCCTCATAGCCTGAGAACATATATGTGTGTGATGCCTGAGCTGCCACACATGAATTAAGCATTACATTGTAATCTCCACTTGTAGGATTCTTCATACCTACTGGTACATCTATACCACTTGCTGTAAGTCTGTGGTCCTGATTCTCAACACTTCTTGCTCCAATAGCAACGTATGAAAGAATATCCTCAAGATAAGGCCAGTTATCTGTGTAGAGCATCTCGTCTGCTGCTGTAAGACCTGTCTCCTCTATAGCCTTAATGTGCATCTTTCTTATCGCCTTTACACCCTCAATAAAATCTGGCTTATCCTCCGGATTAGGCTGATGAAGCATTCCCTTATAACCTGAACCGTTAGTTCTAGGCTTATTAGTGTATATTCTAGGTATAACAAGTATCTTATCCTTTATCTTATCTGCAACCTTAGCTAATCTGCACAGATAGTCAAGAACTGATACCTCGTAATCTGCTGAACAAGGTCCGATAATAGCAAGGAACTTATCTGACTCTCCTGTAAATATCTTTTTTATCTCCTCGTCTCTCTCCTTCTTTATCTGTATGAGTTCCTTACTCATTGGGTGAGACTCTCTTATCTCCTCTGCTGTTGGAACCTTCTTAATCATATGTATAGCCATTGTTTAATCCTCTTTTCTTTTATTACATACTTTTTTAGTATATCATTTTTTATTTATGCAAGCAATACCTTACTCTATTGACTTGAGTGACTCAGCCATATCTATAGCCTCTATCTTCCTTCTCATAACCAGGTCAACAATCAGGAAGAATATAAGCACTATAACAATACAGTACAGATAACTTATTTTCATTATCTCAGACGCAAATGCGACCATATCAACCTGTATCTGTGACATAACGAAGCTGTGCAGCCATACACCAAACGGAAGTCCTGCGACAACCCCTATAAGAGTAAGGACAAGGTTCTCCCTGAATACATACGCACCGGTCTCACCGGAGTAAAAGCCCAATACCTTTATTGTCGCAATCTCTCTCACTCTCTCAGTTATATTGATATTACTTAAGTTGAACAACACTATAAATGCAAGTGCACCGGCACTTCCGATTACAAGCCACACAACTGCATTCATCATAGTCATCATGTTAGATACTCTGTCCTTTATCTCAGGCACAATGCTTACATTCATGACATTATCTAACTGTTGCAGCTTGGCACCGACCTCATAAGCAGTCTGGTCATTCTTTACATTTATGTATAAGGTGTTTGCATCGCAATCCTTATCAAAATAATCATGGTAAGTCTCAGGTGTTACATAGGCATAATGCCATACATAATTCTTAAATATGCCAGATACAGTAAGCGTCACATCTCCGGCATCTGTGTCTGTAAGTGTTATTGTATCTCCAACCTTAACACCTGCTATATCAGCTATCTTCTCACTGAGCATTACCTCTCCGTATTCAGGATAATCCTTTTCACCCGACTTGAGTGAGAACCTGACATATCCATCTAAATCCTCCTTCTCGGCAGCAACCATATAAACGGTCTTGATTGAGGAATCCATGTGAAGCTCCACCGATGACTTATATAACTCGGTATATCCTGTCACATCATCTCCCATATCATCTAATAGTGACTTGGCAGTATCAGTATTACCTCCCTGAAGAGTAGCCTCTATATCATGTATATCTATATCCCCGTACTGAAACTCAGCCAGATTAGAAACCGAATCCCTTACGCCAAGTCCTGTCAGAACAAGTGCTGTACAGCCAGCGATACCGATAATCATCATAAACATTCTCTTCTTAAATCTGAAAACATTTCTCGCTGTAACCTTGTGCAAAAACTTCATACGCTTCCATATAAACGGAATCTTCTCAAGCAAAATTCTCTTACCTGCTGCCGGTGCCTTCGGTCTTATCAGCTCTGCCGGCATACATCTGAGCTCATTCTTGCAGGCAAGGAAGGTTGTTCCCATAGAGCAAATCAGCGAAACAATTATACATATAATAAGCAGCACCGGTGAAAAGTAGAATTCTATTCCATCACCAAAATCATACAGCATTTTATATGCCTCTGATATTACATACGGAAACAGATAACAGCCTCCGAAAAATCCTCCCAGACATCCAATCAGAGCTGAGCTTCCCGAATAAATCATATACTTTGATATAATCGCAAAATTACTGTAGCCGAGTGCTCTGTATGTTCCTATCTGCCCTCTCTCGTCATCCACCATTCTTGTCATTGTTGTGGAACATACAAGTGCTGCAATCAAGAAGAAAAATATAGGAAATACCCTCGCAACCCCATCCACGATATTAGTATCATTGTCATAGCACATATAACCTGTGTTGGTTGAACGGTCAAGTATATATGTTCCCGCCTTACCCATATTATCCAAAGCAACCTCTATATCAGGCTTGATATCTTCAATGAAATCATCATATTCATCTGTATATATATCATAGCTGTCCTGACATTTAAGATAAGCCTCCTGATAGATAGGGTAATTAAAACCATCCTGCATAATATACACAAATGCACTTACACGTCCATTTCCTATAGACGTTGTTCCACGCTCTATATTTATGTACATTGGAGAATTAACCATTCCTACAACAGTATATGTCTTATGCTTGAACACCATCTTAGTCTCAGCATCATTGCTGTCACTAACCGTAATTTCTTTGCCAATCATATCTGAACTTCTAAACTGATACTGGTCAAGCACACATTCATCATCACTCTCCGGCATACGACCACTTACCAGTTGAAGCTCATTTACTCCCTCAGTTATAGATGCCGCATGAAGAACGACCTCCTCGTCATCCTCATTTACATAGATAAAATCCCTGTAATTTGCACCTGCGGCTGCCATTACATTTTCATCCTCACTGAGCTTGTCAATATCATCCTCTGTAAATCCTGTAGGTGAAACGAGCTTTATATCATACATACTGTACTTTCGCATATAATCATTGCCAGTCTCAACCATACCGGGCTTAGTAACCTTTAATCCTGCAAAGAAGCCAACTCCGAGTGCTATAATTGCCATTATTGCAAGATACCTTCCAAGACTTTCTTTTATTGTACGAAATATATTTTTTCTAAATGCTTTGTTCATATGTATCACCCGTTATTACCATTCTATATTCTCAACAGGAACAACATTGTCATTCATCTTAACTGATGCAATCTGTCCATTCTTAACCTTAATAATCCTGTCAGCCATAGCGGTAAGTGCCGAATTGTGAGTTATAATTACAACTGTCATATTATTTTTTCTGCTGCAATCCTGTAACAGCTTAAGTATCGCCTTACCGGTCTCATAATCGAGTGCTCCTGTAGGTTCATCACAAAGCATAAGCTTAGGATTCTTGGCAAGTGCTCTGGCTATAGAAACACGCTGCTGCTCGCCACCTGATAGCTGCGCCGGAAAATTATCCCTTCTGTCCTTAAGTCCAACCTGCTCTAATATCTCCTCAGGGTTCATAGGATTCTTAGAGAGCTGTGAGGCTATCTCTATATTCTCTATCGCGGTAAGATTAGGTATAAGATTATAAAACTGAAATACAAAGCCTATCTCCTGCCTTCTGTATGTGGCAAGCTGCTTCTTGTTATACTTGGAAATGCTCTTTCCATCCAGATATACCTCTCCGCTTGTCAGCTTGTCCATTCCACCAAGTATGTTAAGCAGGGTTGTCTTACCTGCACCGGACTGTCCGACGATAACACAGATTTCTCCCTTCCCTATGCCAAAGCTCGCATCCTTTAATGCCTCTACCTTAACATCTCCTGTCTGGTATATCTTGCTTACATTTTTAAATTCTACATATTCTTCCATGCTTTCCTCCTTGCGTCAAATACCTGCTATATAACCTTTTTTACAACCTCTGGAAGCTCTGTTATACTGTTAATAAATGGTGTTCCCTCCGGAACATTTCCAAATCCATACGCTGCATGGATAAATGGAAGCCCAGCCTTCATTGTTGAATTATAGTCGCTCATTATATCTCCAACATAAACTGCCTTATCGAGATTATTTCTGTCAACTACAAGTCTTATATTGACATCTTTATCCTTAAGAGTTCTTCCATAATTCTCAGTATCATCAAAATACTCATCCAGCTTATAATACTTCAAAAATGCCTCTATATAACCCATCTGACAATTACTTACAATAGCAAGAAAATATCCTGCATCCTTCAAAGCCTTTAATGTCTCTATAACTCCATCAAAAAGCTTTCCACCATGGGTAGCTATATAATCATTCTCATAAACAGCACATATATCAAGAAGCTCAAGTGCTCTCTCCTTTGTCTCGCCATCAAAAAACTTAATCGCAATATCCTCCATGGTATGACCCATAAATGTATACATCTGCTCCTTGCTTGTTCTGTATGGAGCATCAGTAAACTTCTCCAACGCCTCATTCCACGAATCAGCAACCGCCTGTGCTGAATCCCATAATGTACCATCCAAATCGAACAATATTCCCTTTTTCATTTATTACCTCCTGAATAACTATCCTGCTATATACTTAAGAACATCATATGTTACCTCAAATGGACACATATCACATTTTGCCTTATTTGCAAGCACCGACTGTATTGAACGCTCAATAATCTCGTCAGGTATTTTATCCACCTTACATGTAGTATCTATAAATTTTTCAAAATTATCCATATCAAAAAATCCGGCATTTCTCAGTATGAATTCTCTGTCACGGCTGGAAGCTGACCTCAAATATCCCGAAAGGAAATGTCCTACAGCAGTTCCGTGAGCCACTCCCATCTCATATGTAACATTGTAGCTCAGACTGTGTGGAATGGTTGTTCCCGAATGTGCTATAGCCATTCCAGCGAGAGTAGATGCATGAATAAAATTACTGTAATCTTCATCCTCTGCCTCACGCGTTCCAAACAAGACCTCCATACTCTTACCCCATGTTCTAAGTCCTGATGCCACGAACATCTCGACATAAGGAGATACCCCTGTGTTAATATAGCTCTCAACCATATGTGCAAATGCATCAACAGCAGTTGCAGTTATTATATGTGCCGGTGCCGACTTAAGATACTTTGCATCAACCAGTGCAAGTGATGGAAATACCCTGTGCGGCAGGGATGCCTTAGTCCTCTTAGTATGAACTGTGAGTACCGAAACAGCAGTTGCCTCTGAACCGGTTCCACAGGTTGTAGGTATTGCAACTATTGGCAAATGCTTTACATCATCAACCTTCTGATACAAAAATTCTCCGCTACACTCCGGATAACATATCATTATAGCTATCGCCTTTGCTGCATCTATAGGCGAGCCTCCTCCAAGACCTATAACCAAATCAACCTTCTCTGCAACTCCCAAATCTCTGGCTTTAAGAACTGTCTCCACCGATGGATTTTCCTCAACCTCATCAAATAACACATATTCCATCTTCTTATCAGCAAGTGCATTTATCACATCATCAAGCGAACCATTCTTCTTCGATGAGCTTCTTCCTGTGACAATAAGTGCTCTGCCACCAAGCTTAGCCATCTCATCTCTGTAATTAAATACACAATCTTTTTCTTCATATATTTTAACCGGTAGGTTATAAAACATCTCTTTTACCTCCAACTTCCTAAATATTAATTAAAACTCTGCTACACATCATGTAACCTGTTGGCTACATATGTTTACTCATATTATATCAGCTACACATATTTACTCATATTATGCCGGCTCCACATATTTACTCATATTATGCCGGCTCCACATATTTACTTATATTATAATGACATATAATTGAATATGTTGCCGCAATACTCATATTATCATGTTTTTAATGCGAATACAATTTGACATTTTTCCATAGAATTAATTTTATTTTTTACCTCAAACAACTATCAACATTCTAAAATTTTTTAGTCAAATTACAAATATATTGCTTTTACACAGATAATTTAATATAGTATAATTACTTTGACCGTATTAGTTTAGACGTTTTTTACTATTTTGATATATCCAGTAATGTCATATACACAGGAAAGGACTTACAACATGCTTACTTATTCATTTGAAAATATGGGAAATGACACTTTATATGAGCATCTATACAAATTAATTAAAAATGATATCTTGAATGGCACGCTCACAGCAGGCTATAAGCTTCCTTCAAAACGTGCATTTGCCAAAAATCTCAATATAAGCACAATAACTATCGAAAATGCATATTCTCAGCTCATAGCCGAGGGCTATATATATTCTATACCCAAAAAAGGCTATTTTGTTTCTGCCTTAGACGGAATAATGCTCCGCACAGAGGCAGCTACTAAGAATACCAAACCAGTAAATGAACAGAAAAACTTAATAGCAATTAATACTTCTGTAGATATCACTTCCTTACCAAATGAATATACAAATAACAATTATTCACACTTTCCTGAAGCTGATACCGAAGCTCTATATGATTTCGCAAGCAACAGTACAAGCAAGTCCGTCTTTCCATTCACAATATGGGCTAAGCTTATGCGTGATATTCTCTCTGAAAACCACGATAAGCTTATGACCACAACACCGGGAACAGGCTCTTACGAGCTGCGTCTGGCAATAGCAAGACATTTAATGGATTTTCGTGGAATGAATGTCAGGCCTGAACAGATTATTATAGGTGCTGGAACTGAATATCTGTATAGTATAATCATACAGCTTCTTGGCAGAAATCTGACATATGCTGTTGAAGATCCTGGTTACAAAAAGATAAGTCAGGTATACTCAAGCAATCAGGTAAAGGTATGTCATGTTCCTGTCACTAACACTGGAATAAATGTTACAGAGCTTGATAAAAGTAATGCAGATGTTCTTCACCTGTCCCCATCACATCATTTTCCTACAGGTATTGTAACTCCTGTCAGCAAACGCTATGAGCTTCTTGGATGGGCTGCAAAAGCATCAAGCAATCAGCGTTATATAATTGAAGATGACTACGACAGTGAGTTTCGACTTATGGGCAGACCTATACCTTCCTTACAGAGCATAGATGTAATGGAAAGAGTAATATATATGAACAGCTTCAGTAAGAGTCTTGCCTCCACCATAAGAATAAGCTATATGGTACTTCCACCTCATCTTATGGATAAATACAACAAGCTGTTATCATTCTATTCATGTACAGTATCAACCTTCGAGCAATACACACTTGCACGATTTATTTCTGATGGTTATTTTGAGAAGCACATAAATCGTATGCGCAATTATTACAGAGGCTTGAGAGACAGTCTGGTTTTATCCATCAAAAAAAGCAAAATTGCTTCTATATGTGATATTCTGGAGGATGATGCCGGATTGCATTTTCTCCTCAAGGTTGACACGAATTTGAGCGACGTTGAAATTAAAAGACGTGCAAAAGAAAATGGTCTTAAAATATCCTGCCTGTCTGATTATTATTATCTCCCTGAACAGGCACAGGAGCATATACTTATTGTTAATTACTCCGGTTTGGATGAGGCTGTAATTCCATCTGCTATTACAGCACTTGAGAAATGTTTTTAGTTGAAATACTCTGGTAGCTATTCTTGGTTATTAATAAGTGCAAAATATTTATACCCATTATAACCAAATATAGCTACCTTAACCCTATCACCTACACACAAACTTCTGTATAAATTTTTACCAACTTCAACATAAGCATTTCCAATAACTATATAGTGCTCATTTTCAATATCGAAATCTCTGGTATCATATATAACCTTTTTATCTATAGGGAAACTATACACCGTCATGCTTCCCTCTCTGACTGCCCTCTCATAATCCTTTCCAGCTCTAAAAAATAATATTATTATGCATACAACTAGAACCACAGGCACAATCAAACCCAATATGAATTTACCACTATATAATAATATATCTGATTTACCCTTTAAATAATATTTCGATAAACACAAAGCAACAATATTTTTAAACGCCATAATCATGTTAAATGACAGAAATATAATCGCAATAGCTAATAAAATATTTCTATAATTACGGGCTTTGTATACATAAAAGCCCTGATTTGCAATATTATCTCTGACTTTTACACTATCTTCATATGTTATATCAACGATATCTCCCTTATATATATCAAAGCCTTCATCGCCATGCATTTTCTTTCCTGTTGTAAGCTTAGTTTTGCAGCGTTCATAAGTTATAACGCCATCTTCATCCCTAATTTTACTATTTAACATATATACTCCATCTCCTTAATAATAAATATTCTATTAAATAATGGATAGTTAATATAGATACTTATGATTAAATGTATGAAAAATTTGAGTAAAATAAAAAAGATGCCCAGAACCGGAATCGAACCAGTGACACGAGGATTTTCAGTCCTCTGCTCT
>CAVELH010000005.1:0-31248 GCA_963616385.1 bacterium
GTCTTACAAGCTTAGATGTGACTGGTAATCCGGCATTACAGGATTTAAGCTGCTATAATAATAAGCTTACTGCATTAGATGTAAGTAATTGTACTGCACTGACGGAGTTGAGTTGTTATAATAATAAATTGGAAAGTCTTGATGTAAGCAACAATACTGCATTGATTCATCTGAATTGCAGAGTTAATCATATAGCAAGTCTTGATGTTAGTCGTAACACGCTATTGGAACAATGTGATATGACATACAATTGGATGTATACGATGGATTTTAGTAATAATGCGGCATTGTCAGATATATATGTTCCAAGAATCTATACAACTGGAAATGCAAGTGTGAAAGCGTATAGATATGGTGATGAAGATTTTTATATTGATTTGAATGAGCTGAATCTGGATTTAAGCAGAGTTTCATATAGCGCTGAATCCTTCAATGGAAATGTTGGAACCTACGATGCTAAAACGGGCAGAATTAACTTTACATATAATTCATCAAATTTGAGAGGCAAATCATTTGTGTATATATACGATACAAAGGCTCCAAATGTAAAATATAAAGATTTGCAGGTTTTCATAAATGTTTCAGATATTGTTGATGTAAGAGATCCGAAGAAACCGACAACTGAGGAACCAACAACGGAAGCACCAACAACAGAAACACCAACAACAGAAACACCAACAACGGAAGCGCCAACAACAGAAGCACCAACAACGGAAGCGCCAACAACGGAGACACCAATAACGGAAACACAGACAACAGAAACACCGGCTACGGAAGCATCAGCTACAACACAGAACGTTGCAGGCAATAATGTACAGACTCCTAAGACAGGTGATAAGGCTCCTGTGTACATACTGTTGGTAATATCATTTATGTCATTAGCTGCTATAGCGGTATTATGTAAGCTTAAAGGACATAGACAGTAATTAAAATTATTATAGATAAGTTTGCATAAATAAAAATTACCCTTTCTGCAAGAGATTAATCAGACGACCTTGCAGGAAGGGTATTTTAATTGATTGTATATTTCTTTTATGAGAGAAGCCCGCTCATGTTAAACATTTGTGCAAGCCTTATATCATAGCTGTGACACATTTTAACCTTCGCATAACCGTTTTTGGCTATCTGTTTTCTCTCCTCGTCATGCTCCAGATAATAACCGATTTTGTCAAGTAAATCAGGTATACTGTCATATAATACGATATCCTCGTCAGGAATAAAAATCTCAGGTATCTCAGCCTGATAATTAGATATGACAAAGCCTCCAGCTCCCATCAGGTCAAATATTCTTAGTGGAAGTCCGGTTTTGATAGGACGATTAGTCATGTTTAAGTTAATTTTGCTGCATTTAATAATCTGAGGCATCATGGTGTTGGAGTCAGCTCCTCCGTGATTATGTACCTTAGGGAGCATGCTTGTATCACTTAAAGTCCACAAATCCATGCTAAAATGCTCACTGATGGCAGCGAGAGTCCTTATTCTCTCCTGTTCAGTACATTTATATCCGATATATGTGTCGGCTACAATACCTTTTATGTCCTCTGCGTAATCCTCTCCAAGAGGCTCCCACGCCGCGTATTTTTTGAATTCTTCTGCAAAGGCATCGCTTATAGAATCCTCTATGAAATTATAGCCATATACATTCAGCTGTGCATTTATGAGACCATCGACATAGCCTCGAATATAGTCCGGAAGGTCCTTTTCTATTTCGTTGTATCTGCATTTTTCTGAGTAGAGTGAGCCGACAAATGAGATATCACAGTCGTACCGCTTGTGCTCCTCGGCTGTCACCCTTACGCTGTCCCATGTAGGAACGTCGCAGCCCATCGGAAGATGGAATATACAGTCTGGATTCATAGGCGAAAATTTGTCATGCTGCATCCTGTCTAACACGAAAATGCGATTAGTTTCGTATTTGATTGTCTCAGAATATAGCTGGAAGCTTGGGCAGTCCACAGTCCATGAGAGATAAGGAAGCTTAAATACCTTGCAGGTTCTTGCGATTATCGGCTGAAAATTAACGGAAAATACGCAAAGGACATCATTTGTCTGCTGTATAAGTGTTGCGAGCTCCTTTAGGTATTCCTCGTCGTAGTCAACGCTTTTAAAGGCGCGGTTCATGTAAACAACATCAAAACCGAGCCTCTTAAGGGCGTTGTCTATACCTACCTCACATATGCTTTTCCAGCGACAAAAAATGACCTTCATGCGTAGCCTCCCCTTTGTATGGTTAATATATATTATCCTTCCATATATATCGTAAATACTATGAGTACATTCCGATTCTTCTTATATGTCTCTCATCATTTGAGAAAGGTGTATCTACAAATATATCGGTAATCATAAGAGCAAGTCCGGGACCTGTTGTTCTTGCACCCATGCAAAGAATATTGGCATTGTTGTGTTCTCTTGTTGCCTTTGCTGAGAAGCAGTCCGCACAGAGTGCTGCTCTTATACCATCAACCTTGTTGGCTGCCATTGACATACCGATACCTGTTCCGCATATAAGGATTCCTAATTCGCACTCACCGCCTGCTACTGCCTCTGCAACCTTTTTGGCATAGACAGGATAATCACATGAGGCTGTGCTGTCGCAGCCTAAATCCTTAATCTCAAAGCCTCTCTCCTTAAGGTGATTGATTACCTCAAGCTTAAGCTCGTATCCACCGTGATCACATCCGATTGCTATCATAATAATATCCTCCGTTATAATAATCTATATGTTGTGATTAATAAAAATAAATATTTACTTATATAAAGCTTACACATTGATAACCCTGTGTCCGGCTGCTTTGAGCAGTCTGTTCATAATTGCACCGCCAAGCTCACCACTGTCAAATGCTTCGCTGTACATATATTCTGTTTTAAGCTCATCGCATGTTCTCAATGTGGAATAAAGGTGTGCCGCTATGGTTTCATCCTTGTTTGCCTCACCTATAACAAGAATATTCTCGCATTTGTAGAGGGAAGCGTTTTCCTTGCTTGCAAGAACTGCAACCTTATAACCTTCAGCTTCCTTTTTGCTGACAAGCTCATTTATCTTTGCTGCAACTAAGTCTTTGCTGCCTGATACTATAGAAAGCTCACCCTTAGGTGCGTAGTGTGTATATTTCATGCCGGGTGCCTTAGGTCTAAGGTTAGGATCAGGCTCAATTATTGCCTTGTCGATTGAAACCTCGCCTACTATATGCTCAAGCATTTTCTTGGTTATGAAGCCTGGTCTTAAGATGGTAGGCTCTTCACCTGTAAGGTCAATTATCGTTGATTCAATTCCTATGCCGACCTCGCCTCCATCAAGTATCATATCGATTCTTCCGTTCATATCCTCTGCAACGTGACCGGCTGTTGTAGGAGATGGTCTGCCTGAGGTGTTGGCACTAGGTGCAGCAATATATACACCACTCTCCTGTATAAGCTTCCTTGCCACAGGATGTGAAGGCATCCTTATTGCGACAGTGTTAAGTCCGCCTGTCGTTCCATCTGGAACAATGGACTTCTTTGGAAGTATGATGGTAAGAGGTCCCGGCCAGAAGGCTTCCATAAGCATTACTGCTTTTTTAGGAACAACGGTTGCAAGCTTATAAACTGCATCAGTATCCGCTATATGAACAATGAGTGGATTGTCGCTTGGACGACCCTTTGCCGCATATATCTTGGCTGCCGCATCGGCATTTAGTGCGTCAGCACCTAGTCCGTAAACGGTTTCAGTCGGAAATGCGACAAGTCCGCCATTTTTAAGTATGGCTGATGCCTCTGATATAGCTTCCATGTCATCACCATTTTTGATTATTGTAGTTATTTTATCCATAGTGTTTACGCTTTCTCTGATAGTATTAAGAATAAACCAGAAATATTATATCACAAGTCGCCTCTTACCACAAACAGATTGTATAAAATGACAAATCACTGGGTATGCTTTTTCCTAGAATACAGTTTTGTAAAAATGTATAAAATGCAGTCGTTATTTGTTGAAAATATTGTGGATATCCGATATAATTACAAATATGTGTATGTTCAAAATCGGGGTGGCATATATGAATAGGAATAATAATCAGGTATGGCATATGATATATCTTATTACACAGATAGGATTTACTATGCTGACAACCATTTTCATATGTATTGGGCTGGGATATCTTATAGACAGATGGTTTAATATTAATCTGATGGTATGGTTTATTATCCTCGGTGTTGTCTCAGGTTTTCGTTCCACATATATATTAATCAGGAAATTTATAGGGCACGATGATGGAAAGTCGTAGATTGTTGAAGGAATTGTATATAGGAACAGCTATCCATGTAGCAATATTTATGTTGCTTGGAATTATTTTTATGCGTCCGCTATGGCTGTATGAGGTTTCGCTTCTTGTCGGAGGCTTTGTATCGGCATTGCTCCTCTACCACACCTATGACTGTCTGGACAGAGCACTTGAGCTTCCTGCTAAGAACGCCAAGTCGTTTATAACAATAAGGGTCATATTCAGACTTGTAGTCAGAGTTGGTCTTATGATAATAGGAGTTCTTATACACTGGACAGCCCTTGTCGGAGTTCTGGTGGGAATGTTGTCACCTAAGACCTCTGCCTATCTTAATCCTAAGATTAAGAAACTGCTGGATAAAAGGCAGCAGGATTAATATGTTTACAGGAGTGCAAACAGTACTCTTGCTATAGAATAAAACAAATGAAGGAGGGTAAACGTATGACGAGTAGTGTAGCCATCGGGATTGATATGGCGAGCCATGAAGCAGATTTCTATATTCATGAGCTTTATCCGGTTAATTTCTTTGGCACGACGGTGTATATCACCACAACTCATGTCTGTACACTTATAGTGCTTATAACGATTGCTGTGCTTGCGATAGCTGCAAGACGAAGCGTGTTAAAGAAGCGTGAAGTCCCAAGCAAATTTGCTGTGGGCGTTGAGATAGCAATCAGCACATTACTTAATTTCGTGAACGGAACCATGGGTAAAGCGGGCAAAAAATATATCAACTATATTGGAACCTTGTTTATATTTGTTTTGTTATCAAATATATCCGGTCTGTTTGGTTTAAGACCACCTACAGCGGATTATGGAACAACGCTTTGTATAGCGCTTATTTCTTTTGTGATGATACAATATGCCGCTATCCGTTATCAAAAATGGGGTGCGTTTAAATCGCTTTTCGAGCCGATTTTCCTGTTCTTCCCTATAAATGTAATCAGTGAATTTGCAACACCTGTTTCACTGTCATTGCGTTTGTTTGGTAACATTTTAGCAGGAACAGTTATGATGGCACTTTATTACGGAATGTTGCCTATATTCTGTAAATTTGGTATTCCATCTGCGCTGCATGTATATTTCGACCTGTTCTCAGGTGCGATTCAGGCGTATGTATTCTGTATGCTTACAATGACATTTGTGGCAGATAAGAGAAATGTAGAAGGCTAGTAATTATTCAAAAATAATCAAACGGAGGAATTTAAAATGACACAGATTCATATTGACGGATTAATTAGTGCGTGCTCTGCAATAGGTGCAGGTATCGCAGTTTGTTCAGGTATCGGACCTGGTATAGGTCAGGGTATCGCTGCCGGTTACGGTGCTTCAGCAGTAGGTCGTAATCCTGGTGCAAAGGGAGATATCATGTCTACCATGCTTCTTGGACAGGCTGTTGCTGAGACAACAGGTTTGTATGGTCTTGTAGTTGCACTTTTGCTTATGTTCGTTAAGCCTTTCGGTAAGTAAGATAATATAAGAAACCCGAAAGGAGGACTAACGGTGACAAGTACTGGATTATTAACATTTGCGAATGCCAGCGTTGCTGTTTTGACAGAGGATGCAAGTACAGGCAGAATCTTCGGCTTGGATGCGCAGTTGTTGTTTGATGTCCTGATTCAGGGCTTCGCAGTATTTTTGCTGTTTATATTCCTATCATATGTGCTCATCAATCCGGTGAGAAAGATGTTAGAGGATAGACAGAAGAAGATACAGGACGACATAACTAATGCCAGAAATGACAGGGAAGAGGCGGCAAAGCTTAAGGCTTTATATGATGAGAAGATAAAGAATGCTGATACTGAGGCAGGTGATATTCTCGCACAGGCTAGAAAAAAGGCTGTTAAGAACGAGGAGAACATAATCGCTGATGCCAAGGAGGAGGCAAACAGGATATTATCCAGAGCAGGTAAAGAGGCAGAGTTAGAGAAGAGCAGGGTTAAGGATGAGGTTAAGCAGGAGATAATCGGTGTTGCTACAGTTATGGCTGGCAAGCTGGTTGAGACATCTTTGGATGAGGAAGGTCAGGCTAAGCTCATAGATGATACTCTGAAGGAAATGGGTGATGATACATGGCTAAACAAGTAGATGCAACCTATGGAAATGCACTTTTTGAGCTCGCTATGGAGGAACACAAGCTTGATGAACTCTATGATGAGGCACAGGTGCTTGTAAATATTTTTAAAGAAAATTATGAGTTAATAAGACTTCTGGAGCATCCGCAGATACGTAAGGAAGAGAAAAAGGCTCTGATAGAGAATACATTCAAGGGAAGAGTTTCCGGAGATATGACAGGTTTAATGGTTATGGTCGTGGATAAGGAGCATAGCAAATGGCTTGTCCGTATTCTGGAGTATTTTATCGGATGTGTAAAGAAAGAGAAGAATATCGGAATAGCAGATGTAACCAGCGCGGTTACATTGTCTGACTCACAGAAGGCAGACATAGAAAAGAGACTGCTTGACACTACCTCATATACAAGTATGGAGGTGACCTATAACGTGGATAAGTCCCTTATAGGCGGGCTCGTTATTCGTATAGAGGACAGGGTTGTCGACAGTAGTATTAAAAATAAGCTAGAGAAGATGTCAAAGGCTCTGGCACAAGGTTAGATAAAACTAGAGGAAAGAAGGTGTTCGTTGTCCATGAATTTGAAACCGGAAGAGATAAGCTCCGTTATCAAAGAGCAGATTAAGAATTATCAGACAAAACTTGAGACTTCCGATGTAGGAACAGTTATTCAGGTTGCAGACGGAATTGCGCGTATTCATGGTCTTGAGAGTGCTATGCAGGGCGAACTTCTTGAATTCCCAGGGGATGTATTCGGTATGGTAATGAACCTTGAGGAGGACAATGTTGGTGCCGTTTTGCTCGGTGATAATAACAATATCAACGAGGGTGACATAGTTAAGACAACAGGACGAGTTGTTGAAACTCCTGTAGGAGATGCAATGCTCGGACGAGTTGTAAATGCGTTAGGACAGCCTATAGATGGCAAAGGTCCTATAGAGACAACAAAGACAAGACAGATAGAGAGAGTAGCATCAGGTGTTATCTCTCGTAAGTCAGTTGATACACCTCTCCAGACAGGTATCAAGGCTATCGATGCCATGGTCCCTATCGGACGAGGACAGAGAGAGTTGATTATCGGTGACAGACAGACCGGTAAGACAGCTATAGCGATTGATACAATAATCAATCAAAAGGGACAGGGAGTAAACTGTATATATGTAGCCATCGGACAGAAGGCTTCTACAGTTGCTAATATAGTTAAGACACTTACAGAGTATGGTGCTATGGAATATACAACCATAGTTGCTTCAACCGCAAGTGAGCTTGCACCACTTCAGTATATCGCACCATATACCGGATGTGCGATTGGTGAGGAATGGATGGAGGCAGGTAAGGATGTTCTTGTAGTATATGATGATTTGTCAAAGCATGCTACTGCATATCGTACACTGTCACTTCTTCTGAGAAGACCACCAGGACGTGAGGCTTATCCGGGAGATGTATTCTATCTTCATTCGAGACTGCTTGAGCGTGCGGCTAAGCTTTCGGATGAGCTTGGAGGTGGTTCACTTACTGCGCTTCCTATAATTGAGACACAGGCAGGAGATGTATCAGCATATATTCCTACTAATGTTATTTCTATAACAGATGGACAGATATACCTTGAGACAGAGATGTTCAACTCAGGCTTCAGACCTGCTGTTAATGCCGGACTTTCGGTATCCAGAGTTGGTGGAGCAGCACAGATAAATGCCATGAAGAAGCTTGCAGCACCTATTCGTGTTGAGCTTGCACAGTACAGAGAGCTTGCAGCTTTCTCACAGTTTGGTTCAGAGCTTGACGCAGATACAAAGGAGAAGCTTGCTCAGGGTGAGAGAATTAAGGAGATGCTTAAGCAGCCACAGTATAAGCCTATGCCTGTAGAGAAGCAGGTCGTAATCATTTATGCGGCTACAAGAAAGTATCTTATTGACGTTCCTGTTGACAGAGTACTTGAATTTGAGAGCGGATTATTTGAATATATTTCTACAAATGCACCTGAGATATTTGAGGGAATCAGAGAGCAGAAGAAGCTCACTGAGGAATTAGAGCAGAGCCTTATTAAGGCAATTACAGCATTTAAGGAAGAATTCTAGGAGTAGAATAGAGGTGATAAGTCTTGGCATCTATGAGAGACATCAAGAGACGTAAAGAGAGCGTCCAGAGTACTCAGCAGATTACCAAAGCCATGAAGCTGGTAGCTACAGTTAAGCTCCAGAAGGCTAGAAGTAAGGCTGAGAGCAACAAACCATATTTTAATATGCTTTATGACACTATCTGTTCTATTCTTGCCATGACGAAGAATGTGGACCACCACTACCTGAGAGACAACGGATGTAAGAAAAAGGCGGTTATTACAATAACCTCTAACCGTGGTCTTGCGGGCGGCTATAACAACAATATAGTTAAGCTTGTGACGGGTGGCGATTTTCCTAAGGACGATACCTATGTGTATGCAATAGGAAAGAAGGGTATTGAAGGCCTTACAAGAAAGGGCTATACCATACATCAGGATTCGTCAGAGGTGATAAATGCACCGCTATTTGCAGATGCGACAGAGCTTACAAAGCAGCTTTTGACACAGTATTCCAAGAACGAAATAGGCGAGATATACCTTGCGTATACGAACTTTAAGAATACGGTAGTGCAGGAGCCTGTATTAGTTAAGCTGTTACCTATAAGTGTGAGCGACTTTGACTTAGATGGGGCTAAATCTAAGGATATGGATGGTAAGCTTCTTATGAACTTTGAGCCATCTGCTGAGGAGGTTCTTGACGAGGTAATACCAAAATATATGTCTAACATTATATTTGGAGCACTCTTAGAGTCTGTTGCGAGTGAGAATGGTGCCAGAATGCAGGCTATGGATTCTGCAACAAGCAATGCTGATGATATGATTAGTAGCTTATCTCTTAAGTATAACAGAGCAAGACAGAGTGCTATCACTCAGGAGCTTACAGAGATTATTGCTGGTGCGGATGCAATTAGCTAATGCGATATGACATAGAGTAGAAATATTGGGTTATATATAGAAATTATAAGGAGATATAAGGAAAATGGCAGATACAAATGTAGGAAAAGTCACCCAGATTGTTGGTGCCGTAATTGATGCAAGATTTCCTGATGGACATCTTCCTGAGATATACGATGCAATAACAATCAAGACTAAGAGTGGCGATATACTGTATGCTGAGGTTTCACAGCATCTCGGTGATGATACGGTAAGATGTATTGCGATGGGCCCTACTGATGGTCTGGTAAGAGGAATGGAGGCAATCGGTACCGGCGCTCCTATTACCGTTCCTGTAGGAGAGGCTACACTTGGACGTATGTTCAATGTACTCGGACAGCCTATCGACAATAAGCCGGCACCTGAGGTTGATACCTATCTTCCTATCCATAGAAAGGCACCTGAATTTAAGGACCAGGCTACGGATACTGAGATATTAGAGACAGGTATCAAGGTTGTTGACCTTCTGTGTCCATACCAGAAGGGTGGTAAAATCGGACTCTTCGGTGGAGCCGGTGTAGGTAAGACAGTCCTTATTCAGGAGCTTATTACTAACATCGCTACAGAGCATGGTGGATATTCAGTATTCACCGGAGTTGGTGAGAGAACAAGAGAAGGTAACGACCTCTATTATGAGATGATAGAGTCAGGCGTTATCAATAAGACTACCATGGTGTTCGGTCAGATGAACGAGCCACCTGGAGCAAGAATGAGAGTAGGTCTTACCGGACTTACTATGGCAGAGTATTTCAGAGATAAAGTAGGTAAGGATGTATTGCTCTTTATCGATAACATATTCAGATTTACACAGGCAGGTTCAGAGGTTTCTGCCCTGCTTGGACGTGTGCCTTCTGCGGTTGGTTATCAGCCAACATTGCAGACAGAAATGGGTGCATTGCAGGAGAGAATTACATCTACTAAGAATGGTTCTATAACATCAGTACAGGCTGTATATGTGCCTGCTGATGACCTTACAGATCCGGCACCTGCAACAACCTTCGCTCACTTGGATGCGACAACAGTATTGTCACGTTCAATCGTTGAGCTTGGTATCTATCCGGCTGTAGATCCTCTTGAGTCAACATCAAGAATACTTGATCCAAGAATCGTTGGAGAGGAGCATTACAAGGTAGCCAGAGGTGTTCAGGAGATACTTCAGAAGTATAAGGAATTGCAGGATATTATCGCTATCCTCGGTATGGATGAGTTGTCTGAGGAGGATAAGATAGTTGTAGCAAGAGCGCGTAAGGTTCAGAAGTTCTTATCGCAGCCTTTCCATGTAGCTGAGCAGTTCACAGGTTTACCAGGAAAGTATGTACCACTTTCAGATACAATCCAGAGCTTTAAGGAGATACTTGAGGGTAAGCATGATGATATCCCAGAGAGTTATTTCTTAAATGCAGGCAGTATCGAGGATGTAGTTGCAAAATGTAAGTAACAGGGGAGGGTATATATGTCAGATAATACCATGAGAGTAAAGGTTATTGCTCCTGACAGAGTATTCTACGAGGGAGATGCTACCTTTATGGAATTTAATACCATTGAGGGCATAATAGGAATATACCCGAGACATATCCCGACTACTGTAGTTATCGCACCGGGCGTACTTAAGATATCAGAGAGCCAGGGAGATAAGACAGCAGCATTACATTCCGGATTTGCGGAGATACTGGGAGACAGCGTAACTATTTTGGCAGAGAGCGTTGAGTGGCCTGACGAGATAGATATACGTCGTGCTGAGGAGGCAAAGATAAGAGCCGAGCGCAGATTAAGTGACAGCTCGCAGGATGTACACAGAGCTGAGCTTGCACTTAAGAGAGCTATGTTAAGACTTGAAATGACCAAAAAGGTTTAACATCAATAATAAAAAGACTATTTCGCTGATACCCCTGGATTTAAGTGAGGTTACCTGTGGAATAGTCTTTTTGTTATATTTGTTGTTTTTTAATGTATGCTTTGCTATATAATCATTAGTACTGTGAAAATGGTGTAAATACGATATTTGCGTCCGTGTATTTTGCCATTATGGTATCGCCTTCTGACTCTGAGCTCTGTGTGTACGCTGCCAAGTCATCTACACTTGTCGTAGTATAGAAATAAGGATTTTCTGTATTTATATACGCATCTATAACGACAGCCTCAACTAATGTAAGGGATGTGCTTCCGCTGTCATATTTGTAATATACATAAAATGAATTGGCTGCCCCGTTTGAAGCTGTCTCGCTGATATAACCATTTTTGCAGATAGAGTACATATCACGTTCTCCACTCTGTGCGATAAGCGTAGGAGTTCCATTTACAAGGGAATAAATATCTAATACGTTGTGAGTTTCTGCTGTGAGCCCAATTAAAAGCTCATTTACACCATCACTGTTAATGTCGTAATAGGCATAGCCTATGTCATTTAAGCCTGTTCCGCTATAGTATGAGCACATATAGTTTAAGCTGTTGTCTGATAATTTCTGGAAGTCCCAACTCTCTGATATAGCCTGATGATACTTATCAAGTATGCCTGAGTAATCACTTTTGTTTTGTGACTGTGATGAATCTGTTTGTAGTGTGGATTCTGTATTTGAGCCTTCTGTTGTCGCTTCTGTGGCAGCTTCGTCGGTTGTCTGTTCTGTGGAGGCTTCAGTGGATGCCTCGGTATCATTTGTGATAAGTCCCTCTGTGCTAATTTCGATTAGGTCATCTGTCTTGTCCTTGCCGCACCCTGTGAGAGATGCACAAAGCAAGGTTAAGGCTATTGTAGTAATTCCAAGTGTTTTAATATATTTTCTCATTATTATCCGTCCTCTCCTTTTTGAACTTTTCTGCTCGGACAATATATACGCTTGTATGTATATTGCTTTTTTACTATATAATCTGCGTGTATCATAATTGTAAAATATTTTTACGATTACATATATAAAATTAGATAAATACAATATACATAAATTGAATTATGTGTAACATATATAAAATTAATTATACATGTAATATACGAAAAATAATGTAACACATTTAAAATCAACTATACATGCAATATACGAAAAATAATGTAACATATTTAAAATTGACCATACATTCAAAATGAATTAAATGCCATATAATTATAGTAAAATTCCAAGTAAAATGTTATAGTATATAGATAGCAGATTTCTGCCGATATATACTATATAGAAGGAAACGATTGATATATGCAGGGCATTTTTATATCTATGGAAGGACCTGATGGTTCGGGAAAGTCTACACAGATTAGTTTGTTGGAGAAGCATCTTCGTGACATTGGGTACGAGGAGATAATTATAACGAGAGAGCCGGGCGGCACGCGTATAAGTGAGGCAGTGCGTGAGGTTATTCTCAACAAGGAATATACAGAGATGGGTTATATGACAGAGGCTTTGCTGTATGCATCAGCGAGAGCACAGCTTGTGAGTGAGGTTATTGCACCTGCACTTAAATGTGGCAAGGCGGTTGTCAGTGACAGATTTGTGGATTCATCTGTAGTGTATCAGGGCATGGCAAGAGGTCTTGGCGTGGAGAATATATATAATATTAATTCATATGCCATACAGGGAATTATGCCCGACATAACGATACATCTTGATTTGCCAGCTGAGGTAGGGCTCGGTCGTGCCAGAGGAAGGGCAGAGCTTGACCGCATGGAGCTTGAATCAGTGGAGTTCCATAAGAAGGTTGCACAGGGCTACAGGGATTTAGCGAAGCTTTCGCCGGACAGAATTAAGACTATAGACGCTACATTGCCGGTAGAGAAAATACATGAGATAATTGCAGGATATGTCGATAAGATAATTAAAGCGTAGCAGAGAAGGAGGGTAAAGATGGATATTAAGGTTAATCAGCTTCAGCAGTTGACTCAGATGGAGGCACCTAAGAATAATGCATCTAAGAGTGAGGACTTCAAGTTTACTTTGATTAAGAATATTGATGAGGCTGAGCTACAGGATAAGCTGTCTTCCCTTATGAAGGATATAGAGGAGCAGGGTGCCAGGATAGCCAAGCATATGGATATCAAGGACATGAAGAAGTACAGAAGCTCCATCAAGGAATTTATGAACGAGATAGTTTCAAGGTCACATGAATTTTCGAGAGAAAATTTCCTCGACAGGCGGGGCAGACACAGAGTGTATGGTATTGTCAGAGAGGTGGATAAGAATCTTGACGATTTGGCGCAGGAGCTTATGAAGGATGAGAAGGATAATCTGGCAATTCTAGGCAAAATAGACGATATACGAGGTCTGTTGCTTGACATTTCAACTTAAAAAAGTCATACTAGAGTAGAATACATATGAAATACGAATGGGGGCGCGACTTATGGATTTTAGAAATATAGTAGGACATGAGGATATCATAGCACATTTTAAGAGCAGCATAGAGATGGACAAGGTAAGTCACGCATATATTATAAATGGTGAGGTTGACAGCGGTAAGAAGATGTTAGCGAGAGCATTTGCGACAACCTTACAATGCGAGCGTGGTGGCGTTGAGCCTTGTGGCGAGTGTCAGTCCTGTAAGCAGGCGGACAGCGGAAACCATCCTGATATAATTACTGTTACACATGAGAAGTCTAATATCATTTCGGTTGATGAGGTGAGAGAACAGGTTCTCAATTCTATATGTATCAAGCCATATAAGAGCAGATATAAGATATATATAATTCCTGATGCACAGATGATGAATGTTCAGGCGCAGAATGCACTTCTTAAGACTATTGAAGAGCCACCTGAATATGGTATCATTATGCTGCTTACATCTAATATAGATAAGATGCTTCCTACAGTACAGTCCAGATGTGTTATACTTAACACCAAGCCTGTGCGAGAGAGAGATATGCTTAATTATCTGAAGAACGATATGGGACTTACTGAGGAGAAGGCGTACTTCTGTCTTGATTTTGCACAGGGTAATCTTGGTAAGGCTATAAAGCTTGCAGGCAATGGAGAATATGCACAGATAGTTGACTCTGTTGTTTCAGTTTTGAAGAATATACAGGAGCTTGATGTTGATGACTTATCAAGAGCTGTGTCTGATATAGAGCAGTTTAAGTTATCTATTAATGATTACATGGACCTTATGATGATGTGGTATCGTGATGCTTTGATGCTCAAGGTAACAGGTAATGTTGATAAGGTTTTATTTAAGAATGAATATATGTCCCTTAAGAAGCAGGCAGCGATGCTGTCATATAAGGCGATTGAGGATAAGATTGACGCTATAGACCGTGCAAAGCGTCGATTAGATGTAAATGCTAACTTTGATGTTACTATGGAGCTTTTGCTTCTCACATTAAAAGAGCATTAATTATGCACGAAACCGGAGGTAATAGATGAAAGAGGTAATTGGTGTCCGTTTCAGAGAGAACGGTAAGATATATTTTTTTGATCCGCTCAATTATAAGATTGATCTGGGCAGATTCGTTATAGTGGAGACTGCCAGAGGTGTTGAGTATGGTAAGGTAGTGCTTGGCAGACGAGAGATAGACGAGGAGAAGATGTCTGCACCACTTAAGCCGATTATCCGTATTGCGGATGAGAAGGACACAGCGCAGTATGAGGCTAACAAGGAGAAGAGCAAAAAGGCATTTGACATATGCTTAGAGAAGATTAAGAAGCATGGTCTCCAGATGAAGCTTATAGATGCTGAATATACATTTGATGATAATAAGGTATTGTTTTACTTTACAGCAGATGGAAGAGTTGATTTCCGTGAGCTTGTAAAGGATTTGGCGGCTGTGTTTAAGACAAGAATAGAGCTTAGACAGATAGGTGTCAGAGATGAGACTAAGATAGTCGGTGGTATAGGTATATGCGGAAGAGAGCTTTGCTGTCACAAGCATTTGTCAGAGTTTGTTCCGGTATCTATTAAGATGGCTAAGGAGCAGAATCTATCGCTTAACCCGACTAAGATATCCGGAGTATGTGGACGTTTGATGTGCTGCTTAAAGCATGAGCAGGACACTTATGAGTATTTGAATGACAAGCTTCCTAACGTGGGAGATGTTGTAAAGACTGTCGATGGTAAGCGTGGAGAGGTTTCTTCAGTTAATGTACTTCGCCAGAAGGTTAAGCTTATTGTGACACAGGATGATGACACTAAGGAGATTGAGGAATATAAGATAGAGGATCTTCGCTTTAAGCCTAAGAGACGCAGAAATGATGACAGAATAAGTGACGCTGAGCTTAAGAAGCTTGAGGCTTTGGAGCGAAAGGAAGGAAAGTCTAAGCTGGATGATGAATAGAGAAGAGCTTATACATGACGGTGAGAGGTTAGATGACCTACAGTGTCGTGGATATCATATAATACAGAATCCTGAGATTTTTTGCTTTGGAATGGATGCAGTTTTGCTTGCCGATTTCACTACGTCTAAGAAGAACGCGAGAGTTATTGACCTTGGAACAGGAACAGGTGTTATTCCCATGCTTATGCAGGCAAGGAATAAGGGCAGACATTTCACGGGACTTGAGGTTCAGGATTATAGTGTAGATATGGCACGAAGAAGCGTTATGTATAATGACCTTTGCGATGACATAGATATTGTGTCGGGAGATATAAAAGAGGTGCCTGTGAATTTTCAGGCAGCCTCTTTTGACGTTGTGACCTCTAATCCACCGTATATTAAGGGAAGCCACGGCTTAGAGAACATAAATTCACCGAAGAACATAGCGAGACATGAGATACTGCTTACGCTTGAGGATGTGATTAAGGCTGCCTCGCATTTGCTGGTGGCAGGCGGTACATTTTCGATGGTGCATAAGCCTTTTAGACTTGCTGAGATAATAAGGCTCATGTCCAAGTACAGAATAGAACCGAAACGCCTTTGCATGGTTCAGCCATATATTGACAAAGAGCCGAATATGGTGCTTATTGAGGGCGCAAAGGGCGGTAACCCTATGATTAAGGTTGAGCCTACTCTTATTGTGTATAATAAGGATGGCAGCTACACTGAGGATTTACTTGGCAGATATGGAGAATATCATGGACAACAATAATACATCTGGAACTTTATATCTTGTTGCAACACCGATAGGTAATCTTGAGGATATGACCTATCGTGCAGTGCGTATTTTGTCCGAGGTTAATCTTATCGCAGCCGAGGACACAAGAAACAGCATTAAGCTGCTCAATCATTTCGATATCAAAACCCCTATGACAAGCTATCATGAGCATAATAAATACGAGAAGGCTGAGGTACTCGTGTCGAAGCTTATATCTGGAACTGATATAGCTGTGATTACGGATGCAGGAACGCCGGGCATATCCGATCCCGGTGAGGAGCTGGTTAGGCAGTGTTACGAGGCGGGAGTAAGAGTTGTGCCTGTTCCCGGAGCATGTGCAGCAGTAAATGCACTTATAGCGTCAGGGCTTCCGACCAGAAGATTCTGCTTTGAGGCGTTTCTTCCTGTTGACAAGAAGGAGAGACAGGCGGTTCTTGCCGAATTAAAGGACGAAACAAGAACTATAGTTATATACGAAGCACCTCACAGACTTAGAAAGACTTTGGAGGAGCTGGCAGGTGTAGTTGGTGACAGACGTGCGACTATATGTAGGGAGCTGACTAAGAAGCATGAGCAGTTCTTCCAGACTACGATACAGTCGGCAGCAGAGTATTACCTTGCAAATGAGCCAAAGGGCGAGTGTATAATTGTGATGGAGGGTATATCTAGAGAGAGCCTTATTGCTGATGAGAAGAAGCGTTGGGAGGATATAGATATAACAGAACACCTTAATATGTATATATCGGGTGGAATGGATAAAAAAGAGGCCACCAAGCAGGTGGCTAAGGACCGTGGTATTCCGAAGCGTGAGGTGTACGAATATGCCAAGGAGTTATCGAGATAAAGTAGCGTTGTTTAATCTTACATAGACATAAGCTTCGCTTTTTTCGTGGTATGATTCAAATGTTCCAACGACTGTTATTGTGGCATTTTCTTCCGGATACTCGTCAGGGTATACATGAGAACCATCACCCCATACAAATTCAAGACCTTGTGAGCAGCATCCCAGAGCATCTGCGATAATACAATAATGATAATATCTTTCGTTTTCTTCATAGTAAGTTCCGTGATATTGTCCTTCGGCTTTTATTACTTTACCTTTATATGCCGATGGGTTCACCATAAATTGATAAACAGTTGCATATACCATATTGGAGTCCATTTTTGTTAAATCATAGTCTATACCTTCTGTATCAGAGTTGGGCTCAACAATATCGGGCTCTTCTATGGCTGGAATATAGGTGGGAGGTTGAACTTCCGTTGTCTGGGTTTCTGTCGTCTGCAATTCGGTTGTTTGAACTTCTGTTGTCTGGGTTTGCGAATCAAGCACAGCCTGTACACTATTTTCTGTTGTATTGTGATTTGCAGTTTTAGGTGATGAATCTCCACATCCAGTAAGAGATATAGTTAAAAATATGCATATGAGCAGCATGTGTACTTTTCTGTTTTTAGTTATTTGGTATTTTGTAGAAATATACATATAAGTGTCTCCATAATAAAAATAGCATCAAAACGCAAGTAAGTTGCATTTTGATGCTATTTTACATATTTGTGAGCATTATGTCAAGTGTAATTATTGGTTATTATTGTTGCCTTGGCTATCCTTAAAATACGGTCTTAATTGTGGATCGTTCATTACCCAGAATTTGATTGCCTCGATGTTTTTTAGGACAGAGTCCATTGCCTTAAATATGTCCTGCATATCCTGAATTTCTGTGCTGTCAATCTTGCCATCCTGAGTGATGTTGACGAGTATCTTGGAGAATTCGTCCATGTATTGTGTTGATGACAGAAATCTTAACACAAGCCTTTCTATGGAGTCTTTATCTGCGTGCTTTGCCTGCTCCTCAAGCTTGTGTATTCCTATAGGACATATATTGTCACAGAAATCTGTGCAGAGATGTGGGGCATCATAGGCTGTAGCCATGATATCTACCTCCTCTGCATAAGGTTCAATCTGGTCTAACTCTATGCGGGCGAGTCTGCTTCGCTCTATTCCAAGCTTGACCGCTGCCTTTTCGCGGCTGGTGTATATCTCGTCGCTCTTAGCTGCTTCAGTTCTGGCAATGTAGTATATGTTATCTGTTGCTTTTGATGCTTTTCTTCCCATTGTTAGCTGCCTTGGTTCCTTTCTATTATTAAACGTAATCTGGTTATCGTGTTTATACATAATTCGACATTAAAAGTATCTTACCATATTCACTAAAAATTATAAAGCCTAAAAGCTTCTTGACAAATGTAAATTACAGTGTATTCTAAAAAATAAATATTTCAATAAAAGAAATAATATATAATAAATTGATTGGAGCTATATGAAAGAAAAAAAGCAGAATATAAGAATAGTAATAGGAATTATCATATTTACCGTTATATTAATATATCTGGTAAATAATATTGGATTAGTTGGCAGAATTATCAAAATGATATGGTCGCTTTTGTTTCCGTTTGTGCTTGGGTGTGGAATATCATTTGTTATCAATATACCGATGCGAAGCATTGAAAAGAGTGTATTTAAAAATGAAAAGAGAAGATTATACAAGTGGAGAAGAGTTATAAGTATGTTTTTTGCATATTTAATGGCTTTACTAGTGATTTTGCTGGCTATATTTGTGGTTGTTCCTGAGGTAGCAGATACAATTGCGTCAATTAAGGATAAGCTGCCTGGATTTATAGAAGATGCGAAAAAGTGGTTATTAAGATATACACAAAAATTCCCTGAAATTACCCGGAAAATTGATGATTTTGAACCGGATTTTAGTAAAATAGGAAACTTGTTCGTAGATAATGGATCAACTATTATTACAACAACAGTTTCTGTATTTTCGTCTATAATAGGTACAATTATAAATGTTTTGGTTGGTATAGTATTTTCGTTCTATATATTGTTTCAGAAGGAAAAAATGGCGAAACAGTTGAAGATGGTGTGTTATGCTATATTTAAAGAAGACACAGCGGATGAGCTTATGGTATTTGGAAAGATAGCCAATATAACCTTTTCAAAGTTTTTTTCATGTCAGTTCAGAGAGGGTATAATACTCGGAGCTATGTTCATGATAGTTATGATGATATTTGGCTTTCCATATCCGTTAACGGTGGGCGTGCTTATTGCTTTTACCGCCATGATACCTGTATTTGGTGCGTTTATAGGCTTGTTCGTAGGCTGCTTTTTAATATTAGTTGAGTCGCCTTCGTATTTGTTGTGGTTTATTATATTGTTTTTTGTGTTACAGTTCATAGAGAACTATTTTATTTATCCAAGGTTAGTTGGTGGAGATATAGGTTTGTCCGCAATATGGGTTTTGCTTGCGGTTATCGTTGGCGGAGATTTGATGGGTGTTGTTGGCATGCTTGTGTTTATTCCACTAGCGTCGGTTATTTATGCGTATGTGCGAAGTATCATATATAGGAGACTTAAGAAGAAAAAAATTAACGTGGATGATAAAACGGTGTCGGATAATGTTATGCCACTTATGGAAGGTAGAAGACGATTGTTTAGTCCAAGAGGGACTGGTGAAGACGCAGATGAATCAGAACAAGTAAATGAAAACTAGAAATATAATAACATAAAACGAAAGGATGTTGAAAAAATGTACAAGCAGATACCGGGATTAGTTTTATATAGAGATTTGGGAGAGGACAGCATATTATACAAGCTTGCTGATATCTTTCGTGATAAGGATTACAGGCTCGCAAGTGACGAGGAGCTGGTGAGCCGCATTTACCAGCAGATAAAGAGACTTCTTGACGTGGCTACAAGCTATGGCTTTAACCGTAATCTGTGGCAGGACTATCTTGCATTTTTACTTATCACAAATGAGAATTCATTTACACTTACCTGTGAGAAGGTTGGTGCCGGTGACGGAACAGTAAATAAATTCGCCAAGAATGATTACGCTATATTTATGAAGCTGTTCCATTTTGACTTTTCTAAGATAGAGATGGAGCTTGGAATAGACTGTTTTTCGACAATCACAGATTATCATTCGCTTCCTAAGAAGGAACAGATGTATAACCAGAATGTGAGTGAGAAGGTGCGTTATATAAGCGACCACGTCAGTGCAGCAAGGAGCGTTGACGAGGTGTTTGATATAATGACTAATTTCTATAAGCAGTATGGAGTTGGAATGTTTGGACTTAACAAGGCATTTCGTATACGACATGAGGATGGCAGAGATATGGAGTTTATTGCCATCAATAATACAGATAAGGTTATGCTGTCAGATTTGGTTGGATATGAGCTTCAGAAGCAGAAGCTTATAGATAATACAGAGGCATTTGTGCAGGGAAGAAAGGCTAATAATGCACTTCTCTTTGGTGATAGCGGAACAGGTAAATCTACCAGCATAAAGGCAATTATAAATGAGTATTATGACCAGGGACTTCGTATGATTGAGATATATAAGCATCAGTTTAAGGACTTGTCAGCGGTTATCTCGCATGTGAAGAATAGAAACTATAAGTTTATAATTTACATGGATGATTTATCATTTGAGGAGTTTGAGATTGAGTATAAGTACCTTAAAGCTGTTATAGAGGGTGGACTTGAGACTAAGCCTGACAATGTGCTTATTTACGCAACATCTAACCGCAGACATCTGATTAAGGAAACATGGAATGACAGGGATGACGTTGTTCAGGACAATGGTATGCACCGTTCGGATACTATGCAGGAGAAATTGTCTCTTGTCAATCGTTTTGGTGTTACCATTTCATATTCAAAGCCATCAAAGAAGGAATATAATACAATAGTTACTGAGCTTGCCAAGAGATATCCGGAGATACATATGACAGAGGAGGAGCTTGTTGCCGAGGCTAACAAGTGGGAGCTCTCACACGGTGGCGTTTCAGGTCGTACAGCACAGCAGTTTATTAATTACCTTGCTGGGCGTGCGGCAAATTAATATTGATATTTAATACTTGATTTGGTATTATTTGATGTAAGTTGGAGGTATAAAATTATGATAGATTTCAGTAACAAAAAAGCACAAAAGAAAATTGCGGCAGTTATATGCGTGATTCTTGTAGCCGCCATGGTAGTTGGTCTTCTTGTATCTTCTATTTAAACGTTAAAATTCACAAAGGGTTGTAAACACCTAAAAATAGAATAATTCTATCATTTCGGGTGATGAAATACATAAGGTTTTAGCCGACAGGTAATTTAGGGAAAGAGGTAAAAAGCATGAGAAATGAAATTCTGAAACTCTTGGAAACTGACAGCAGACTTACTGTTAAGGATATAGCCGCCATGGTAGGTGCAGACGAGGCGGCAGTCGCGGCGGACATCAAGGCGATGGAGGACAAAAAGATAATATGTGGTTATCATACTCTTATTGACTGGGATAAGGTAGCTGATGAGATGGTTACAGCCCTTATAGAGGTCAAGGTTACTCCTCAGCGTGAGCAGGGCTTTGATAAGATTGCAGAGCGTATTCGTAACTTCGAGGAGGTTAATGCCGTATATCTTATTGCCGGAGCTTATGATTTCACGATAATTCTTCAGGGCAAGACCTTGCGTGAGATATCAAGATTTGTATCAGAGAGACTTGCGGTAATAGATGATGTGGTATCAACATCCACTAATTTCGTATTGAAAAAGTATAAGGATCATGGCGTGGTATTTGACGCGCCAAGACAGGATGAAAGGTTGGCGATTGCACCGTGAGAAACCCATTATCAAAAGTAGTAACAGAGATTAAACCATCCGGTATCAGGAAGTTTTTTGATATAGTAAGTGAGATGCCACACGCAATATCACTTGGAGTTGGTGAACCGGATTTTGATACACCTTGGCATGTCCGGGCTGAGGGTATAGCATCCCTTGAGAAGGGAAAGACATTTTACACTTCAAACTCGGGTCTTATCGAGCTTAGACAGGAGATATGTAAGTGGTATAAGAGAAAATATGATGTTGATTATGACTATAAGAAAGAGGCACTTCTTACAGTTGGAGGCAGTGAGGGAATAGATATTGCTCTTCGTGCCATGCTTGATTATGGCGACGAGGTAATTATTCCACAGCCATGCTATGTATCGTATGTACCTTGTGTTGAGCTTGCAGGTGGTGTACCTGTAACTATTGAACTTAAGAATGAGAATGAATTCAGACTTACACCACAGGAGCTGCTTGATGCCATTACAGATAAGACAAAGGTTCTTGTTCTTGCATTTCCGAGCAATCCGACAGGTGCAATAATGACGAGAGAGGACTTAGAGCCTATAGCTAAGATATGTCAGGAGAAGGATATTTTTGTAATATCTGATGAGATTTATTCTGAGC
Source organism: bacterium (assembly GCA_963616385.1). Taxonomy (GTDB): domain Bacteria; phylum Bacillota; class Clostridia; order Lachnospirales; family Lachnospiraceae; genus Coprococcus_C. The sequence goes on from CAVELH010000005.1 coordinate 22,597, forward strand.
TTACATATGGCAATGAGAAGCACTGTTCTATAGCATCTCTTCCTGGCATGAAGGAGAGAACTATAGTTATAAATGGATTTTCAAAAGCATATGCGATGACAGGCTGGAGACTTGGATATGCGCTTGCTCCTGAGATTATTGCCACGCAGATGACTAAGATACATCAGTTTGCCATAATGTGTGCTCCTACCACAAGTCAGTATGCTGCTATATCAGCAATTAAGCATGGAGATTCTGATATAGAGAAGATGCGCACATCGTATAATCAGAGAAGAAGATATCTGCTTAATGCATTTAGTGAGATGAATCTTCCTTGTTTTGAGCCCAAGGGTGCATTTTACATGTTCCCATGTATCAAGGAGTTTGGTATATCAAGCGATGAGTTTGCAACACGGCTTCTTAGAGAAGAGGAGCTTGCGGTTGTTCCGGGAACAGCATTTGGTGATTGTGGAGAGGGCTTCCTTAGAATTTCTTACGCTTATTCTATTGAGCAGTTGAGAGAGGCTATGGAGAGACTTGACAGATTTATAACAAGACTGAGGGAAACAAATTAGTTATGCTTAATATTGTATTACATGAGCCGGAGATGCCGGCTAATACAGGAAATATAGGAAGAACCTGCGTTGCAGCAGGACTTAGGCTGCATTTGATAGAGCCTATGGGCTTCCGTATTAATGACAAGATGGTTAAGAGAGCAGGCCTTGATTATTGGGATAAGCTTGATGTTACCATATATGATGATTACAATGACTTTTTGGCTAAGAATCCGGGAGCTAAGATATATATGGCAACAACTAAGTCCAAACAGAAATATACGGATGTAAGCTATGAGGAGGATGCGTATATAATGTTTGGAAAGGAGAGCGCAGGAATTCCTGAGGAGATACTTTTAGATAACAAGGAAACATGTGTGAGAATTCCTATGATGCTGGGAGAACGCTCGCTTAATCTCTCTAATTCTGTTGCTATTGTTGCATACGAGGCACTGAGGCAGCAGGGTTTTGAGGGGCTTGAAACACAGGGACAGCTGCATCATTATGAATGGTAGGATAAGAGGACTGGTTTGATATGGAAGATAATAAAGTAGACTGGCTTGGAAAACCATATTATTCATTAGATGCATATTTTAAACACACCTATGGACAAAAGATATACAAGATTGCGGTTGATGCGGGGCTTACCTGCCCCAATCGTGATGGAAGTATAGATAACCATGGGTGTGTTTTTTGTAGTGCTGGCGGAAGTGGTGATTTTGCTGTCAAAATAGAGGACACACCGTATAGCCGACAGTATGATACGAGAGCATTTACAAGGGAATCATCTGTGAAACTACAGATTGAACGTGGTATGGCTAAGTTTAACAAACGTGTCGGTGAGAAGTTTGTGATATATTTTCAGGCGTATACCAATACCTATGGTGATATAGATTATCTAAGAAGGATATGGACTCAGGCACTTGATGAGGAGAATGTTGTCGGCATATCAATCGCAACAAGACCAGACTGCCTTGGGCTTAACACTGATGGCTGGGGTAAGATGTGTGAAGGTATATTGCCGCTTTTGGAGGAGCTTAATAAGAAGTATTCGGCTTGTGGAAAATTCATCTGGATTGAGCTTGGCTTGCAGACTATACATGAGAAAACAGCCAGGTATATAAGGCGTGGATATCCGCTTAGTGTGTACGAGGATGCCACAAAGGCACTTACGGATATCGGTATTCCATTTATAACTCATGTTATATTAGGACTTCCCCACGAGGATAAGAGCATGATGCTTGACACTGTAATATATGTGTGTGAAAGTGGTGCTTCTGGAATCAAGCTTCAGCTATTGCACGTTCTTAAAGGAACGGATTTGGAAAAGGATTATTATGCCGGTGTATTTACGGTTATGGAAATGGACGAGTATATTGATTTGGTTATTGATGCTATCAGCATAATTCCGGAGGATATAGTAATTCACAGGGTTACTGGTGATGGTCCTAAGAATATTCTTGTCGCACCGCTCTGGTCTGGGAATAAGAGGATGGTGTTAAATACACTTCATAGGAGGCTTAAGGAGAGAGGGGTAAGGCAAGTATAAATTGCTTTACAAATAGTAAATCCTTATGCTAAAGTTTATTATAAATACAAATTCTTGGAGCACGTTTTGTGGTCTGTTATTTTTATTTCTTTTTTTATATTATCCAGTAGATTGATTTAATGACAATAGTAGACCTTTAATTTATATAAAAGGTCTACACAGGGATATAGCATATATGCTATAATAAGGAGGACAAAATTTGCAAAATGAACATAAAATACAGTGGCATCCTGCATTTTATGCAGCTACAGAGCTAGAGTTTAGAGAGGATAGTCACAAATTGCAATTTACTTATGAGTATAACCTAAGTAAACAGCCTATTCGTATTGATATGCTTATTATCAAGAGAAAAGATAATGAATTATTAAATAATGAGATTGGTCATATAATGCGTACATATAACATTGTAGAATATAAGGGCTCAGCGGACAGGTTGACAATAGACACATTATATAAGGTGATGGGATATGCATGTTTGTATAAGGGGTATGGCAAGACCGTTAATGAAATTCCATCTAATGAAATAACTGTATCAATATTTCGGGCTGAATATCCGAGGGAATTATTCAAAGAACTAGAGAAAAGCAAGTATAAGATAGAAGAGAAATATTCGGGAATATATTATATTTATGGATTGCAGTTCCCTACGCAGATAGTTGTTATGGGACTTTTATCACAGGATAAGCATAGTATGCTTCGTGTTTTGACTAGGAATGTCAACGTGGAAGATGTAAAGGCTTTTTTGAAAAATGCGGAGTATATGACGGATGTTCGTGAGAAAAGTAATATTGATGCGATATTGCAGGTGAGTGTTAGTGCTAATTATGATGTGTATCGTAAAATTAGGAGGAATGAGATTATGTGTGAGGCATTAAGAGAACTCTTGAAAGAAGAGATTGAGGAAGATATCAGCAAGGGTGAGGCACGAGGCAGAGAGGAAGGATGTATAGATATAATTTTAAATATGTCAAGAAATGGATTTACAATCCAACAAATAGTGCTTGCCACAGGAAAAAGTGAAGATTATATATATAAAATTATATCCACATCCCAAGCATAATGCTTATGATAACGCCACATATGGAGGCAAGTAACGCTCCTGCGAGTGTCCATCTGGTTTTTGTTACACCAACGGATAGAAAATATACGGACATTGTGTAAAATACGGTTTCTGTGCTGCTCATCAGTATTGAGACCGTATTTCCGACAATGGAGTCTGTACCGAATGTATCGAATATATCGAGTGTTATTCCTGTAGCTGCTGATGAGGAGAATATTCTCACGATAGCAACGGGAATTATCTCAGGATGTATACCGAGAGCGTTAGTTAATGGTGAGAATATTGAGCAGATTAATGTGAGACACCCTGAGCTTCGGAAGATTCCAACTGCAACGAGAAGCCCGATTAAGGTCGGAGCAAGCTCGACTACCATTTTGAAACCATCTTTAACTCCGGTGAGGAACGCCTCATATACGGGGATTTTTTTAATTATGCCATACAAAACAATATAGCAGATAACAACAGGTATGGCATAGTTTGATATGGAAAGCAGTATGGTCATATATGATACATCCTTGAAAAATCATAGTGCTATATTATAATAATGTATGATATTCGACGATAAAAATATGCAGGATTGTGAATAAAAAATATTCGCCTTGTGAACAATAATCTGAGCATATAAAATACGGGAGATAGAATTCAAATGAACAATAGATATGAAAAATTTAATAAGGCAAAGAAAATATTTGCAACAACATTTTTATTTGCAGAAATAATATTTTTCTCGGCACTTCCGGTTGTCGCATTTGAGTTGTCTGGTTTTGGAGTAAAAGGCGATAATGGAGAGAAAAGAAGTGCAGATGTTTCCCCAGATGTTATCACTGATAGTATTGATAATTATCATGATGAAAATATTCTAAAAATAGGCTCTGTTAAAGGCATCGTAAATACAGGAATTAATTTGTCGGGTATAGGACATGCGGCAACTGAGGCTGTGATGGCACCATGGCAGACACCTGTGTATGATGAGCAGAGGTTTATTGATGGGGAATACGTTGAACAAAAATATGTAGAACCACTTATAGAGCTTGCCAAGACTGATACCCGTGTCGCAAATGTACTTGCAAATGCTGATTTATATCCACAGGAGTTCTTGGAAATGCTTGCCAAATATCCTGAGACGGTGACATTTGTCTCTGATTATTTGTATTGCCGATATAATCAGGTGGCTGATAATGTCGGAGATGTAACAGAGGGAGAGATACCTCTGTTGCTTCAATGGGATGAGAGATGGGGATATGCAGCTTATGGTGATGGATATATAGGAAACGGAGGCTGTGGGCCTACATCATTATCTATGATTATTGTAGGGCTCACTGGTGATGATACTGTAACACCAAAGGTTGTTGCCGATTATGCGGCTGAAAATGGCTATTATGTATCTGGAGCTGGGAGCTCGTGGACACTTATGTCAGAGGGAGCTAAGCATTTTGGTGTGGATGGAGTGATAATGTCATTTAGCAGGGATGAAATCTACAGAGCATTGGAGGAGGGGCATCCGATAATATGCAGTGTTGGTGCTGGAGATTTCACTACAGAGGGACATTTTATAGTTTTGTCAGGAATAAAGGATGACAAAATATGTGTCAATGATCCTAATAGCAGTGTGAATAGTGGAAAACTCTGGACATACGAGGAACTCGCACCACAGATAAGAAATTTGTGGGAATTCTCGTTATCGGAGTAAGAGTTATCAACAGTGTATTTGTGAATTAATGTAGCAATGCTACAATGAGGAGCAAATAATAAAAAATGTGTATATATTTGTAACTTTACAATTATAAATGGTCGTGTTATATTCGGATTGTAGTCAAGACAAGGTATTCTGCCTGAGTGACTACAATCATTTTTCTTTAGTCACTATTTCATGGGTTTACACATACATGAATGAATATGAAAGGGAAGGAGGAGATGAGATTAGATATATATTATTAATTGCTCTTGTAGCGGCTGCTGTTGTATCAGATATAAGAACATTTCGCATACCTAACAGGCTAAATGCCCTTGGGTGCATGGCTGGTTTAACTGTGAACATATTTACAGGAGGAATAAGTGGTGCAAAGAATAGTTTGATTGGCATGACCGTTCCTGTTCTGATGCTGGCTGTTCTTTTTTGTATACATATTGTAGGTGCAGGAGATATAAAACTGTTCTCGGCTATGGGGGCTGTTATAGGTGCGGATGTCTGGAGGATAGTTGTATTTTCGTTTGTTGTCACAGCGTTTGCGGGCATTTTGATGGTAGCTTTCAGGCTTATCAGGAAGGTGTATTCGGGTTGTACCAGAATTCATTTGTCAGTTTCTATCGCAGTTGGAACATTAATATATGTTATTGGAGGTGTTTTTGGTGAATTATAGGCTGGGAATATGTGACACGGATTCACACTACAGTATGGGACTTATGGAATATATAAACATGCATGCTAATATACCACTCAAGTGTATTGCGTTTTCGTCTATTGAGTGCATGGCAGAGAGTGTAAGTAGAAGTGAGCTGGATATTGCTTTGATAGATGAAGCTATGGAAGTAAATGCTCTTGATGGGATTTTTGATGGAATCCCATTTATAAGGCTGACGACACATAAGATGAGAAGTGACGGAGCAAATGACATATATAAGTATCAGAATGTGGAATACATTGTGGAAGCCTTGCTTGGAAGGTTAGAGAGCCTGCATAGGAATATCAGAGTGGAACATAGGATATATGGTGTGTATTCCCCTATTGGAAGGTGTGGAAAGACAAGACTTGCAATGGGTATATGTAGATATCATGGCAAAAGCCTTTACATAGGAATGGAAGATTATCCGTCTGTGTATGTGGGTGACAGTCGGGATATTGAAGCTTGCAGAGAGAGATTTATGTACTATTGGATAAGCAAGAATATAAAAATTATGGATTGCATAATGGATATGTCAGAGAAGAAGGACAGTTTTTCGTGTATATACGGAGCTTTGTATTTTGTTGATAACAGACAGATATTATCAGAGCACATAAGCTGGCTTTCTGACATTCTCAGAAGAGAGGGTACATATAACAGAGTAGTTTTTGATATGGGAACAGGTTCATTATCAGATATTTCGTTGCTTGATTCCTTTGATTCAGTGTTTATCCCTGTGTTAAATGATATGGTGTCTGAGAGAAAGCTTAAAGTATTTAGAGATTTGCTTGGCAGAGGCATATGCAGCTTGTCTGAGGATAGAGTTGTGGAGGTTGTCGTGCCAGAAGGGGAATATGACAGTACAGAGATTATGGAATATGTGAAGGGTGAAAATATATAGATATGCAGAGCAGAAAGAACAGAATAAGGAAGAATGTTATGGACTGCCTTGACCTTAGCAGAGAATTAAGTGATGAGGAGGTTGGAGGTGTAATTGACAGGTGTATATTAGATGAGGCAGCCCATGAGTACATTCCGGTTAAGGAGAAGGTGAGGCTTAAAGTAGAGATATTTAATTCGCTTAGGAGGTTGGACGTACTTACGGAGTATCTTGAAGCCGAAGATATAACTGAGATTATGGTTAATGGTTACAGGGATATTTTCGTTGAGAGAAATGGGCGACTTGAACGTGTGGACAGCACATTTGAGAGTGAAGAAAAGCTGCTGTCAGTGATACAGCAGATAGTTGCAGGGTGCAACAGAAGAATTAATGAGGCTGAGCCCGTTGTCGATGCAAGACTTAGGGATGGCTCCCGTGTAAATATAGTGTTGCAGCCTGTTTCCGTGGACGGACCGATAGTTACGATTAGAAGATTTCCCAAGGAGGCATTTGATATGAACAGACTGATTGCACTAGGGGCTGTCAGTCAGGAGGTGGCAGATTTGCTTGGCATGCTGGTAGTGTCGGGATATAACATTTTTGTGTCTGGAGGGACGGGTTCCGGCAAGACCACATTTCTAAATGCATTGTCGGGTTATATTCCTAAGTCTGAGAGAGTGATTACCATAGAAGATTCGGCTGAGCTTCAGCTAAAGGGTATAGACAATCTCGTAAGGCTTGAGGCGAGACCATCTAATGTTGAGGGTAACAATGCTGTCACTATAAGGGAGCTTATAAGGACAAGTCTTAGAATGAGACCTGACAGAATTATAGTGGGTGAGGTCAGGGATGAGGCAGCAATAGATATGCTTGCTGCAATGAACACGGGGCATGATGGAAGCTTAAGTACAGGACATGCCAATTCGTGTGAGGATATGATTAAACGTCTAGAGACCATGGTGCTTATGGGACTTGATATACCACTTGTGGCGGTTAAGCAGCAGATTGCGTCGGCAGTGGATGTAATTATACATTTGTCAAGAATGCATGATGGCTCTAGAAAGGTATGGAAAATATGTGAGGTAGTAGGTATGAAAAATGGTGAGATAAGGCTTAACACATTGTTTGAAATTAATGATTACCATAATGCACTTAATAATGCTTGTGGTATGTTCAGGAAGGTTAATGATTTGATGAATGTAGACAAGCTGCTTCGGGCAGGAATGTTAGAGGTATATCAGGATGTACAGAGGGAGATATAAGCTGTATATTCCTGACCGGACATGGTGTGTGAGGGAGCTTGTTAAGATAGGCACTATTGGATTTCTTATATTGTATCTGTTCTATGATTCATTTGTGTGGATATTTCTTGTTGTTCCTGTCGGAATTGTAATCTGGAGAAATGATGATAAGAGATTTGTTGAGAAGACAAAAGGCAGGATTATGTGTGAATTTAAGGATATGATTAGCTTTCTGTCGGGCAATCTTAATGTTGGTTATTCGCTGGAAAACAGCTTTGTAAGAACAGTGATGGAGCTTTCTAAGTTATATGAAAATGAATGCCTGATAGGTGCAGAGCTAGAGACGATTTTGCGAGGAATGAGATACAGTGAGAGACTTGAAGAGATGCTTTTAATGTTTGGAGAGAGGAGTGAGATTGCTGAAATAAAAGAATGTGCCGGACTTATATCAGTCACTAAGCTTCATGGCGGAGATATGATACGGGTTATACATCAGGTTTCGAGAAATCTTGATGAGCAGCACATTGCTAAGAGTGAGATAGATACAACAATAGCTGCAAAACGTCTTGAGGGACGGGTGATGGTGTGCATGCCATTTGCAATTATTATGTATATGAAAATTACAAATCCCGGCTATATGGATGTGCTTTATGTCACAGGATTTGGCAGGGTTGTAATGACGATTGCAGTTTTACTTATTTTAGTTTCTTATGGGCTTATTGCCAAGATAACAAGAATTGAGGTGTAAATATGATTTTTATTAATATTGTGTTCTTTCTGCTGATATGCATGCTGGCGATAATAAGCAGAAAGAACTATAGCAAATATAAGAATGAGAGGCATATAAAAGGTTTGTTTTTGTCCATGGGAGAGACAATATATGCAGGCACAGGTAAATTGTTTGCCATAGAGAAAATATCTTCGAATTTTAGAAAAATTATTGTAGTGAATGAAGCAGACATTAAGCTTATGACACACGAATATATGGTTAAGAACGCAGCCATATGC
>CAVELH010000006.1:0-8738 GCA_963616385.1 bacterium
GCTTGACGGAGCAACAATGCAGCTTGAGGGAATAAATCCCAGCTGTGGTGACGACATAATTCTTAATCTTAAGGTGGAGGACGGAGTTATATGTGATGGCTCATTTGTGGGTGATGGATGTGCAATATCTCAGGCATCTGCTGATATTATGCTTGACCTTATTATCGGAAAGACAGTAGATGAGGCGAACAGGCTTAAGGATATTTTTCTTAGAATGATAAAGGGAGAGGCAACCGCTGATGAGATAGAGCAGCTTGAAGAGGGAAGTGCTTTGGCTGATATATCCCATATGCCGGCAAGAGTGAAATGTGCAGTTCTTGGCTGGCACACATATGAGAATATGATGGAGGAAAAAATGGATGACTAAGCTCCATACCGCATTGTTTGATATGCAGGATGTTGCCTACAGGGATTTCCACAGCAGACTTATACCTAATATATCAAAGGACAGGGTTATTGGAATCCGCACTCCTGTTCTCAGAAAATTTGCAAAGGAATATGCAAAGACAGATGACGCGCAGGAGTTTATAAGAGAGCTTCCACATTATTATTATGAGGAAAATAATCTCCATATGATGATTATAACGGACATAAAGGACTACGACACCTGTGTTATGGAGATTGAGAGATTTCTGCCATATATAGATAACTGGGCGACCTGTGATTTACCTACGCCTAAATGCTTTAATAATTATAAGGAAAAGCTTCTTGACAAAGTGATATCATGGATAAAATCAGATGATACATACACAATAAGATATGGAATAGAGACGTTAATGAACATTTATCTTGAGGATGCCTTTGAAAGCTCCTATCCACGTCTTGTATCGGAGGTCATATCTGATGAGTATTATGTAAATATGATGATAGCGTGGTACTTTGCAACTGCACTTGCTAAGCAGTGGGAGACAGTTATCCCATATATAAAGGAGAAAAGGCTTCCAGAATGGGTTCATAAAAAGACAATACAGAAGGCTGTTGAGAGCTATCGTATTACTGATGAACAAAAGAGGTATCTTCGCACCTTGAGATAACAAGCTACGCGGTGTGGGAATAACAATACCTTTTCATTCTGGAGCGGCAGATTATTATAAGGAGCATGGCATAAGCGTTGATACAGAATAATAGATTGTTTGAAAGAGGAACAAGATGGAAATACAGGTAGATATGTACCAGACATTGGCAGTTTCGGTTGTGGTGCTGATTCTTGGACAATTTTTGCGGCAGAAGATATATTTTTTAGAGAAGTTTTGTATTCCCGCACCTGTTGTTGGAGGTTTGATATTTGCTATACTGACCTGTGTATGCTACAGTGCGGGAATAGCGGAATTTACCTTTGATGATACCTTAAGAGAGGTCTGTATGGTATTTTTCTTCACTTCGGTTGGCTTTCAGGCGAACTTAAAGGTTCTAAAGAGCGGAGGAAAGTCATTAGTTGTGTTTTTAGGACTTGTAATAGTTCTTATAGTATCACAGAACTTCCTCGCAGTAGGCGTATCTAAGCTTCTTGGGCTTGAACCGCTGGTTGGACTATGTACAGGCTCTATTCCTATGGTTGGTGGCCATGGAACTGCCGGTGCATTTGGACCTGTGCTTGAGGACTTTAATATACAGGGTGCGACTACAATATGTACTGCGGCAGCTACATTTGGACTTATAGCAGGAAGCCTTGTGGGTGGACCTCTAGGAAAGAGATTGATTGAGAAGAAAAATCTTCTTGATACAGTAGTTCCTGAGGATGACAGCCTTTTGGTTGAGGATGAGAAGAAGCATGAGAGACATACAAATATGTATGCAGCAGCAGTTTTTCAGCTCATTTTAGCAGTTGGAATTGGAACCATAATATCTGATTTGCTGACTAAGACGGGCATGACGTTTCCGATATATATAGGAGCCATGATAGCAGCGGCATTAATCCGTAACATTGGTGAATATTCCGGCAGGTTTGACATTTACATGGGTGAGATAAATAACCTTGGAGGAATATGTCTGTCACTGTTTTTAGGTATAGCTATGATAACGCTTAAGCTGTGGCAGCTTGCATCTCTGGCTCTGCCGCTTATGATACTGCTCGGAGTACAGTTAATTCTGATTATGCTTTACACATATTTTGTGGTGTTCAGGGTAATGGGAAAGGATTACGACGCTGCGGTTCTTGCAGCAGGTACATGCGGTTTTGGTATGGGAGCGACACCTAACGCTATGGCAAATATGCAGGTTTTATGTGACCGCTATGCCCCATCCGTTAAAGCTTATCTTGTTATTCCGCTTATAGGAAGCTTGTTTGCAGATTTTATTAATAGTCTTGTGATTACATTTTTTATTAATTTCTTGTAAGATATGTGGAGGAATATTATGGAAAAGAAATCAAAGCATCATGAGTACAATTTAGCATTTGACAATCTCGCTATACCTGAGGTTCATACAGGTAAGAAGAAAAGTGATGACAGTGAGGCTGACAGCAAACCCTCTATAAACTATGATTCAGTTGCGATTCCTGAGATTCATATTAAGAAGAATAAATAGATTATAAAAAAGACGGTAACATTTGATACAGATTAGTTATTAACTGTAACAAATGCTGCCGTCTTTTTATATTATTTAGCTAAGCTTTTCTATAGCTGCCTTAATGCGCTTTATAGACTCGTCCTTACCGAGAACAGACATAAGCTCTGTTGCTCCTCCAGGGGTTGTCTGCTTGCCTGACATAGCTGTTCTGAGAGGCCACATAACATAACCTGTCTTATACTCATGCTCCTTGCCGAACTTCTGAAGCGTCTCAAATAAAGCATCGTTGCTAAAGTCCTCCTGTGCCTCAAGTACAGGGAGAACCTCTGTGAGAAGAACAAGAGAATTCTCAGGATTGGTTTTCATCTTCTTGTGAGTGTAGAGGTCAACTGAATACTCAGGTACACTCTCGAAGAAATCAATATGCTCCTTAATATCAGGAAGCACCTCAATACGAGTTTTAACCATGGCGGCAATCTTCTTTAAATCGTAATCCTTTGTAATAATCTCCTTGATGTAAGGAAGTGCTAGCTCGAAGAATTTGTCGTCATCCATTGCCTTTATATATTCGCCATTCATCCACTTTAACTTAGTCATATCAAGTACAGCAGGAGATTTTGACATATTCTTATAATTGAAGACCGAGATAAGCTCATCAAGAGAGAATATCTCCCTGTTATCCTCCGGACACCATCCGAGTAAAGCTACAAAATTGATAATAGCCTCTGTTAAGAAGCCCTGGTCTAACAAATCTTCAAATGAAGAATGTCCGCTTCTCTTACTTAACTTCTTGTGCTCCTCGTCAGTTATGAGAGGGCAATGTATATAAGTAGGAATCTCCCATCCGAATGCTTCGTAGAGACGATTGTATTTTGGCGAAGATGACAGGTACTCATTTCCTCTTACTACATGAGTGATTCCCATGAGGTGGTCATCTACAACGTTAGCAAAGTTATATGTTGGGAAACCATCGGATTTGATAAGAATCATATCGTCAAGCTCCTCGTTAGATACGGTTATGTCACCATATAATTCATCCTGAAATGTAGTTGTTCCTGTAAGAGGATTGTTCTGTCTGATTACATAAGGCTTGCCAGCAGCAAGATTTGCCTCTATTTCCTCCTTGGAAAGATGGAGGCAGTGCTTGTCATATCTTGTAATGGTCTTACCCTCGAACTCTGTTACAAGACTTGAAAGTCGCTCCTCATCACAGAAGCAGTAGTATGCCTCGCCCTTATCAATTAATTCCTTGGCGTACTTAAGGTATATACCCTGTGCCTGACGCTCGCTCTGTACATATGGACCACAGCCGCCATCCTTGTCAGGTCCTTCATCATGTACAAGACCGGTTTTGGCAAGTGTGCGGTAAATGATATCAACTGCACCCTCAACCTCACGCTCCTGATCTGTATCCTCTATTCTAAGTATAAAATCTCCACCTTCATGCTTAGCAATAAGATAAGCATAAAGGGCAGTCCTAAGATTTCCTACATGCATTCTGCCAGTTGGACTTGGGGCAAAACGTGTTCTTATTTTTGCCATTTCTAACTCTCCCTTATAAAAAATTCTTATGAAATTATAGCAAAGTAAACTTCAATTTACAACACAATAGTTGATTATTCAAAAAAATTTTAGTATACTAACTAAGGAATATTTATACCGATAACAGATGATACTATGATTATAGAAAGCAGGGCAGATAAATGAGCAGTTCAATGATTGCAACCATATATTTAATCGCTTTAGTTGTATTTTTTATACTTCTTGTCGCATTGACTATTGCATGGATTGCATCCAAATCAAGAAATGGTGAAGATTTGTACGAGGATGAATATGAGGATGAATATGACGAAGAAGATATAGAGGAACAAGAGGATATTTCCGAAGAACATGATGATACGGATGATGATATATTCAAAGAGGCAGGCATAGACAGCGCATTTGCGGGAGATAGTGCATTTGGTGGCTCTGTGATATCTGATGAGACATATGTCAATACCTTTGATGATGATACAGGCAATGTATCAGAAGAGGCAGATGGTGATGAGGCTGACGATGAGGACATAGCTGAGGCAGAGGGAACAGGAGTAAATGCAGATAAGACAACTGAGGCAGAGAAAACAGATATAAATGTAACCAAGCAGGCTAAGTCAGCTGAAACTGATATAAATGCAGCAGGGACAGCTGTGAAAGAAACAGCAAGTGCAGATACAAAGCTGAATGCAGAAACAGATGCAGCAGGTGTAGACACAGAGCAGGATGTAGAAACAGATGCAGCAGGAGCAGACACAGAGCAGGATGCAGAACAAAAGGTAGTAGGTGTAGATACAGAGCAGGATGCAGAACAAAAGGTAGCAGGTGTAGACATAGATACAAATGCTGAAATAGATACAGCTAGCGTAGACACAGAGCAGGAAGCAAAAACAGATACAGCAAGTGTAGAAACAGATACCAATGCAGAAACAGATATAGCGAGCACAGATACAGAGCCGGTTGGTGTGAATACAGAAGAACCAGCCAATCTAACTGCATCAGAGATGGATGGCATAGGTTTAGATTCGGCATTTGCACCACAGCAGGATGTGTTTATAGACTCAGCATTTGCACCACAGCCTGTAGAGACGGGATTAACTAATGAGGCACTCAACCAGTCTGTTAAGGAGGCTATGGCACTTGGAGAGGCTGTTGCCGGTATAGGAACAGGATTCTCTGCTGCTACAATGTTTGGGGTAAGCGAGGAATTAGAGAAGGGAAGCAGAAAACATCATAAGGCATCAGTTGTACCTAGTACAGATGATTTCTTCTGGTTTAATAAGATGGATGTTGCAGAGCGTCCTTCATATAAAACTCCTGAGATGTATTATCACTATTTTGATACAGCGAAGGACTGCATTGAGGATTTACTTATAGAGATGTACGATTGTGCACTTGTAAGGACGGAGGAGATAAGATATATTGCTTACGGAATAGAGCCTAGAGCAATATCAATGAAGGAGATACTTTCATCCGGCAATTATATGAATCAGCAGAAATTAAAAGAACCTACAACACAGGATTTAGTCAGAATATATGAGAAGTGGTGTGGCTATGTGGATAAGCTCTTTGATAAGGTTGAGATACACGCAGACGAGTATACCATCAATGAGATAAGACGCATACTGTGTGAGTATGGTAGAAGTGATGTAGATGTTCTTCTGGAGGGGAAATAAATCCAGTGGAGGCGTGGTATGAATATATATATACCATCATTAGATAACAAGGAATTATTAGATAAGTATTTAAAGTATAACACAACTAGAAAATGTGAATTTAATGTTGCAAATCCTATATTATGGAGCAGGCATTATAATACAGGATTTGTAATTGTAGATGACACCTTAGTGTTTTGCACACTTAATGATGGAAAGCCGGTAAGCTTTACATTTCCTGTAGGAGCAGGAGATGTGAAAACCGCATTTGACAGTCTTGTAGAATATTGTGATAAACAGGGAATAGATTTTAATATGTATCTTGTATCGCCAGAGCAATATTCCGTGATTAATGAGTGGTATCCGGATGAATATTCCATAACTTATGACAGAGATAGTGCAGATTATCTGTATGAATCAGAAAGTCTTGCAAGCTTATCAGGAAAGAAGCTTCATGGAAAGAGAAATCATATTAACAGATTTCTTGAGCGATATCCTGATTATGTATATGAGTCTATAGATGACAGTAATTATATGGAATGCATAAAGCTCGCTGATGATTGGTCTAAGAACAATGAGGACACTGATAATGAGGCGATTTATGAGGATATGAGCTATGAGCATTGTGCACTGAAATATGCATTAGAGCACAGAGAAGAGCTTGACATGAAAGGTGCATTGATAAGAGTTGAGGGTAAGGTAGTCGCATTTACACTTGGTGGAAGGATAACTGATGACACCTTTGATGTTAATTTTGAGAAGGCATATGCTGATGTACAGGGAGCATATGCAATGATTAACAGAGAATTCGTAAGACGAGAGCTTATGGCAGATTATAAGTATATAAACCGTGAGGAAGATATGGGGTTGCCAGGACTTAGGCATGCAAAGACATCATATCAGCCTGTGTGTTTAATAGAGAAGGGAAGAGTTTGTAAGAAGAGTATGCCTGAATAATTATTCGGCAACTCTTTTTTATTTAGGCATATTATATTATAACGCGGAGTCAGGAGATAATACAAATGGATAGGAGATAAAGATGAGAGATGTATTATTAGCAATATGGATACCTTTTTTAGGTACTGCACTTGGTTCTATGTGCGTTTTATTTATGAAGAATCAGTTAAATGCAAAGGTTCAGAAGGCATTATCTGGATTTGCTGCGGGAATTATGGTTGCGGCTTCAGTGTGGTCACTGCTTATACCGGCTATAGACCAGTCTGGTGATGAAGGCATGGGTAAGCTGTCATTTATTCCTGCCTCTATAGGTTTTATGATAGGTATATTTTTTCTTCTGCTGTTAGATGTACTGATTCCACATTTACATGTGAATGAGGAAAAAGCAGAAGGTCCAAAGAGCTCACTCAAGAAATCTACAATGCTTATTCTTGCTGTTACACTGCACAATATACCTGAGGGAATGGCAGTAGGAGTAACATTTGCGGGAATGTTAGCTGAGGACAGCTCCATAACTTTTATGGGTGCGATGGCACTTACTATTGGTATTGCTGTACAGAATTTTCCGGAGGGTGCGATTGTTTCCATGCCTGTTTGTGCCGCGGGCGCAGGAAAGGGAAAGGCATGTCTGTATGGTATATTATCAGGTGTTGTTGAGCCTATAGGAGCACTTATAACTATATGGCTGTCACATTATATATTGGGAGCCATGCCATATCTGCTTGCATTTGCGGCAGGAGCAATGATATATGTTGTTGTGGAGGAATTGATACCTGAATCTGCGGAGGGAGAGCACTCTAACATTGGCACAATAGGCTTTGCACTTGGATTTGTCATTATGATGATACTCGATGTAGCACTTGGATAAAACATTACTAAGGGGTAAATGAAAATGAAGTTTAAATCAATAACTAAGAGGGAAAGTGGCAGATTTATCACAAGATATGATGCCTGTTATGAGACCGTTGACAACCAGACTAAGGTATATGAGTTAATAAGCCGGAATGATAATATAACATCGTTTGAAGATTTACACGGAAAGGTAGCGGATGCTGTAGTTATTATAGCTACAGATGAGAGTGAGGAGAAAATTCTTCTGAACAGAGAATTTAGAATGGCACCGGGAGAGTGGGTTTATAATTTCCCTGCCGGACTTATTGATCCGGGTGAGGTTCCAGAGCAGAGTGCAAAGCGCGAGCTTATGGAGGAGACCGGACTAGAGCTGTACGAGATAACTGATTTTATTGGAACCAGCTATAGTAGTGCAGTTGGATTTAGTAATGAGACTAATGTGTGCATTGTTGGTAAGGCAAGAGGCGAGATTAAGCCTAGTACATCAACACTTGAAGAAATAGATGCAAGGTGGTATTCAAAAGAGGAGATTAGAAAGCTTTTGAAAACAGAGAAATTTGCTGCAAGAACACAGGCATATTGTTATGTGTGGAGCAAGGCATAAGAAAAATAGGGTATAAATATAAGGAGTTGTTTGTACCAGAAACAAAAATCTGGTGCGAACAACTCCTTTATTTTTTAGATAGTATTAAAAGCTCTTTATCCAGTTTATAAGCGAGTCATGGTGTGTGTTGTTGTATACATCACGTCGCATCTGGTCTGTTACGAAACCATTTTTCTCCATTCTGGCAATTATAGCTTCATGTAAGCCTGCTATCACACCATCCTCATATGCAGCCTTGTAAGCTGAATCATCGGCAGATGTGTTATCTGTCTGGACATCGTTGTCGGATGAACTTTCGGCAGGTGTGCTATTATCTGTATTAACTTTCTCTTCAGATGTACTCTCACAAGCTGAATCATCGACAATAGATGTATTGTCATCTGGGGCTGTATCAACAGCAGTAATATTCTTGTTCTCTTCTTTAACTTCAACATCAGTAGAAGCTGTCTTAGTTACTGTATCAGAGCCATCATATATTCTGTTATATTCCTCCTCTGATATCCATATATCGCCTGAGTTAGCAGGAACGTTTACAGTGATATTACCGTTATTGTTAGCTACATGCTCTCCGGATAAAACGCCAACGTATACTGCTGCATTGCCAGCTTGAACAGTCATGACATATGAGC
>CAVELH010000006.1:8816-30739 GCA_963616385.1 bacterium
GCGGTTATTATAGCTGCCTCATTCTCAAAGTTTCTTGAGTAAGCATATTGACGGTTCGTAAGCATTAGTTCTCTATAATCACCATAAGATAAAGCCTTTATTTTCTGACGGGCAAAGCCGAGTGCTGCAATTGTTTTGGTGCATACATTGTTGGTAAGAGCATCCTTATAGTCATCAAGTGACAGTGCAGGGCGGAGAGAATCATCTGAAAACTTCTCCTTTTTGCCCTCTATACCGAATTCTGAACCATAGTATATAGATGGAACACCCGGTAATGTATAAAGTAATACATGAACAGGAACGAAGTGTGCCTTATTGTATAGCTTGGTATATATTCTCTCGACATCATGGTTATCAACGAAGTTGTAAAGCTTAAGCCCGTCAGGTCTGTTGCCACCCATTCCGTAGAGACGCTTAACTGTGTGAGCTATCTCAAAGAAATTATGGTCGTTATGCCCTGAGTATAGAGCCTTGTGCAACTGATAATTAGTTACAGAGTGGAGTGTTCCCTCGTTTACCCAACGATTGTAATCACCGTGAATTACTTCTCCCATAAGCCAGAAATCAGGCTTAACCTCGTTTGCAACGTGTCTGAGTGATTTCATGAAATCGAAATCAAGAACATCTGCCGCATCAAGTCTGATACCATCTATATCAAATTCACTTACCCAAAAGCGTATTACATCACAGATATAATCGCGGACAGCAGGATTTCTCTGGTTGAGTTTAACCAGAAGATTATAGCCGCCCCAGTTATCATATGAGAATCCATCATTGTACTCGTTGTTGCCATAGAAATTAACGTTGCAATACCAATCCTTGTACTGTGAGTTCTCTCTATTTTGTTGTATATCCTTAAATGCAAAGAAATCACGTCCTGTGTGATTAAATACACCGTCTAAAATAACCTTAATTCGCTGCTTGTGACATTCGCTTACAAAGTTGGTTAAATCCTTGTTGTCACCGAGTCTGCTATCAAGCTTTTTATAATCGGTTGTCTCGTAGCCGTGTCCGACTGACTCGAATAGTGGTCCGATGTAGAGGGCATTACAGCCAATCTCTTTGATATGTGAAATCCAAGGGATAAGTGTGTTCAAGCGGTGCTCAGGTGCTCCGTAGCTGTTTGTCTTTGGGGCACCGGTAAGACCTAGTGGATAAATGTGGTAAAATACTGCCTCGTCATACCAAGCCATGTTAATTCCTCCTATTTTGTACCGAATATTCTGTCTCCTGCATCTCCAAGTCCAGGACAAATATAAGCATTCTCATTGAGACAACGGTCAAGCTGTCCTACATATATCTGGATGTCCGGATGTGTCTCGGCAAGTCTCTTCAAGCCTTCTGGTGCAGCTATAATTGACATAAATTTGATGTGCTTTCCACCGTGGAATTTAATCTGATTGATTGCGTCAATAGCTGAACCGCCGGTTGCAAGCATAGGATCTGTTACGATGATTATTCTCTCATCTATAGGATTAGGAAGCTTGCAGTAATATTCCTGTGGCTGATGAGTTTCCTCGTCTCTGTACATACCTATATGTCCAACCTTTGCGCTTGGAACTAATGCAAGTATTCCGCCTACCATACCGAGACCTGCACGAAGAATTGGAACTACAGCAGGCTTTCTTCCTGAAATGAAAGGAGTTTTGCACTTCTCTATAGGAGTTTCAATTTCGATTTCCTCTGTAGGTAAATCACTTAATGCCTCATATCCCATAAGCATTGCAATTTCCTCTGTTAATTTACGGAATTCATTTGTACCTGTGTTCTTATCTCTTAACATAGATATTTTGTGTTTGATTAATGGATGATCAAAGATGTGTACGTTTGGATACATAATTTATACCTCTTTTCTTAAATTTATTTACTCTTCACTATCAGTTACATCAGTGTTAAATTCGTAATCCTTTCCAGGAAGGATTGCATTTAATAAAATTCCTGCTATAGCTGCGACAGCAAGACCTGAGAACTCAATATCAAATTCTCCTATAATGAAGCTTACACCTGAGTTATCCTTGTATTGAATACCTAGTGCACATACGAGAATGATAGCTGCAATTATAAGGTTACGGCTCTTTGTGAAGTCGACCTTATTCTCAACTACATTTCTCATACCGATTGCAGAAATCATACCATATAGTACGAGTGAAGCACCACCTACAACTGCGGCAGGCATAGAGCTTACTATAGCTGCGAATTTCGGACAGAAGGACAGTATAATTGCTATAACTGCTGCAATTCTCATAACTAATGGATCATAAACCTTAGAGAGTGCAAGCACACCGGTGTTTTCGCCGTATGTTGTATTTGCAGGACCTCCGAAGAATGCTGACAGGCTGGTTGCCAAACCATCACCGAGAAGAGTTCTGTGCAATCCCGGATTAGCAATATAATTTCTGTTAGTTGTTGCACTGATTGCAGATATATCACCGATGTGCTCCATCATAGTTGCAAGTGAAATAGGAACTATAGTGATAATTGCGTTTAAATCAAACTTTGCAAAGTTTGCAGAGTCAAGCGGTATACCTACCCATGCGGCTTCCTTTACAGTTGTAAAGTCAACCTCTCCCATTATAAGAGCTACAGCGTATGCACCGAGTATTCCGAGCATAATAGGAATGATTTTAATCATACCCTTACCCCAGATATTACATACAATAATTATGATTATGGCAACTAGGGCTATAATCCAGTTTGTATCACAGTTGTTTAATGCTGAAGGTGCAAGCGTAAGTCCTATGGCAATTATGATAGGTCCTGTAACTACAGGAGGGAAAAATCTCATAACCTTTTTGGCACCAAACAATTTGATTAAGCCTGCTACTACAAGATAAACAAGACCGGCTATAACAACACCGCCTGAAGCATATGCGAGCTGTTTAGGATCTGCAACACCATTCTCGAGTGGTGCGACTGCTGCATAACCTCCTAAGAAAGCAAATGATGAACCTAGGAATGCAGGAACCTTTCCTCCTGTTATAAGATGAAACAGAAGTGTTCCGAGACCTGCCATTAAGAGTGTAGTTGATACACTTAAGCCTGTTAAAATAGGAACGAGTACAGTAGCTCCAAACATTGCGAATGTGTGCTGTAAGCCTAACAGTAAGGTTTTTGCCATACCAAGCTCCTTGACGTTATATATGCCGGTGCTTCCTACACCTGCATTGTTGCCTTTTGACATAAAAAAATCCTCTCTTTCGTTAGATTAAAATATTTTATTTATTATAGCATAGTACAGGATAATTGTGGGCAATAATACCATAAATTACAAAAAAATTTGTTACAAAAAATCATAGAAAATTTTTGGTAAAGTTGGTAAACTTTATATTATAGAAAATAAACTTGATTTTGGTGACATAATGAAAGGAATGTGATTAGGTTGGAACTTGGTAGTGTATTGTCTGGAAAAGAGGTCGTTCACAGAAAACTTGGACATGGCACAATCGAAGAGATGAGTGACAACTATCTCATGGTTAAATTTGATACCGGAGATAAGGTTAGCAGGTTTGTATATCCTGATGCATTTGAGAAATTCCTTAAAATGAAGGATGAGGATGCACAGGCTGTTGTCACAAAGCATTTGACAATTAAGCATTTGCTTGATGTCGAAAAGGAGAGGCAGAAGAAGGAGAAGCTACAGCTCATAGATGAGGAGCTTAAGCTTAAACACAAAGAGGACCTCGTTAAAAAACAGAAGTCTGCTATGATGAAGATGGCGCGTGAGAAGCGTATCAAGGATAAGAAAAAGGTCATGGCATAATCAAAAGCTATCATATTATACTTGATATGGTAGCTTTTTTACTGTATAAAAATATATGAATATAACAGTGAGGAAATAATAGTGAATACAGTTGATGACAGACAAAATGAAATTGAAAAATATGCCGTTAAGCTACTCCTTCTTGCCAGAGATATAATAACGGTGAGGTTTAGATTTTTTGACACTGCACTTTCTGGTATAAAGCTCAAGAGTAAACCGGGACTTGCAGGCTTTACTACGGATGGCAGCTATTTCTATTATGATGCAGCATATCTTTTAAGAATATATATGGATGAGCCTAATATAGCTGTAAGGCTTTATCTGCATATGCTGCTTCATTGCATATTCTTCCATCAGTATCAATATGATAAGCTTAACAAAAAGTATTGGGATTACGCCACGGATATTGCAGTTGAAAACATCATATTGGAAATGAATATGGCTGAGGCGTCACTTTCAAGAGATGGAGAGGCACTAGACAGGCTTCACCTTATAAAAAGATGGGTTCCAACTCTTACAGCGGAGAAAATATACAGGGAGTTTATGATTAATAATCCATCCTCTGACATGGAGCAGGAATACAGGAGACTTTTCACTATAGATTTCCACGATGGCTGGAATGTTACGGCTGAATCACAGGATGAGATAATTATAACTAAGGAACAGTGGGAGAAGATATCTGAGAGGGTTAAGACAGATTTAAAGGCATTTTCCAAGGATAAATCAGGCTCAGAAAGTCTTGAGACCAACATAGAAGAGGCAACAAGAGAGAGATACAACTACAGGGATATCTTAGAGCGTTTTGCTGTTACCGGAGAAGAGGTAACGGTGAATGATGATGAATTTGATTATATTTATTATACCTATGGTCTTATGAATTATGGCAATATGCCGCTTATTGAACCTCTGGAATATAAGGAGGTAAACAAGGTAAGGGAATTTGTCATAGTGATAGATACATCGGCGTCATGCAGGGGAGATATCGTTAAGAAATTTTTAAGACAGACATACGAGATACTTAAGAGCAGCGAGAACTTTTTCCATCACATAAATGTGCGCATAATACAGTGTGATGCCGAGATACAGACAGACACCTTGATAACAGACGAGGGCGGGTTTGATGATTTTATAAAGCATGCTAAGCTAAAGGGCTTTGGAACTACAGATTTAAGACCGCCATTTGAATATGTTAATAAGCTTATCGATAAGGGCGAGTTTGATAACCTGAAGGGACTTATATATTTTACTGACGGCTATGGGATATACCCCGAGAAAATGCCACCGTATGACGTTATCTTTGCATTTCTTGAGGAGGATAACAACAGACTTCCGGTTCCTGACTGGGCTATAAAAGTGATTTTGGAGGACGAATTATATGAATATTAAACAGGCAAAGGACTATATAAAGAATTCTATACAGGTATACCTGAAAAAGGATGAGTTTGGAGATTATCGTATACCTGTTGTGAGACAGCGACCTATATTTTTGCTTGGAGCTCCGGGAATAGGAAAGACAGCAATTATGGAGCAGGTTGCACAGGAGCTTGGAATTGCGCTTGTTTCATATTCCATGACACACCATACAAGACAGTCTGCATTAGGACTTCCTTTTATTAAGCATAAGAGTTATAACGGTATGGAATATGATGTGTCTGAGTATACAATGAGTGATATAATTGCCTCAATATACGATACTATGGAAAATAGCAATGTGACAGAGGGAATATTATTCCTTGATGAGATAAACTGTGTGTCTGAGACACTTGCACCATCTATGCTCCAATTCTTACAGTATAAAGTATTTGGTAAGCATCAGGTTCCAGAGGGATGGGTTATTGTTACTGCCGGCAATCCACCTGAATATAATAAGTCAGTCAGAGAGTTTGATGTTGTTACAATGGACAGACTGAAGGTTCTTTCCGTGGAGGCAGATTACGCCACATGGAAGGTATATGCACAGGAAAAGGGTATTCATAATGCTGTTCTTACATTTTTGGAGATAAAAAAAGACTATTTTTATCATATGGAGACAACTGCGGCAGGACGTTCATATGTAACAGCCAGAGGCTGGGAGGACTTGTCCGAGATTATTAATATGTATGAGGAGGATGGCCTTACAGTTGATGAGACACTTGTGGGACAGTACTTACAGAATGAGAAGATAGTAAAGGAATTCTGTGCATATTATGATTTGTACAATAAGTACAAGCAGGATTACAGGGTAAATGATATCCTTAACGGTGATATAACAGAGGTTGCAGTTGCAAAGGCAAAGCGTGCTGCATTTGATGAAAGACTGTCATTACTTGGTATGCTCCTTGACAAGGCACAGTCAGAGATGCGTGATATAATGGAAACATCGGATTATCTGTCAGATTTAGTTTCTATATTAAAGAATGTTAAACGTATGTCCGAGACTGATGGAAGTGAGGAGGCAATAAGAAAGGCACTTCATATACAGGCTGAGGCGCGGACAAAGGCTATGCATAATCTTGAAAAGGCAAACTCGCTGTCTGCTGCTGACCGAAGAAAGCATAAACGTGTGATAACATTTTTAGATAAGAAAGCAGCAGGTGCAGCTGGCTTTGATGATGTAAAGGCTGATTTTGACAAGCTTGTAGCAGCCATGAAACAGTCTGTATCTGAAACAGGAGAGCATCTGCATAATTTGTTTTTATTTGTGGACAGAGTATTTTCAGAGGGAAATGAGATGCTTGTTCTTGTTACGGAGCTTACAGTTAATTCCTACAGTGCAAGATATATAAGTACATTTGGCTGTGAGGACTATACTCATTATAACCAGCTTTTAATGGTATCTGAGAGACAGAATAATATTAAGGATGAGATAGCGGGACTTAACCTTGTACAGCAGGGAACATCAATAAAGGACATGAATTAATGAGAGAGATAATTATAAACACATCGAATTACAGATTATATGCAAATGAGGGCCTTGACGAGCACAGCAATGAGCTTGTTATCACATCATATCAGGGGAGAGGAAGCACTCTTAAAATACCAGCACAGACTTCTTATGAGGGGAGAGACTATGTAATAAGAGGAATAGGTAAGAAGGCATTCTTAGGTGCGGCAATAAGAGAGGCGGAGCTTCCTTCGACCATCACAGATATAGATGATTGGGCATTTGCACAGTGCGACCAGCTAAAGAAGGTTGTTATCTTGCGTAGTGGTGACAACTCTGGTATTAATTTTGGAAGAGGTGTATTTAGCGATTGCAAAAGGATACAGGATATATGCATAGGTGATTGTACTGAGAATTCTGTATCTAAGCTTGCAGGTGCAATACCACACAGATTAAAGGCGGAGTACCTGCTTTCTGATAACGATTTTGCAAGTGAGCATTGGTTCTTTAAGTGGGACACAGCACTTCTTGCAATGCTTGATGAGGATGATGTTGAAGGGTATACAAATATCGTTTTGTGCGGCGAGGAGGATATACAGAGAAGCCTCCCTGAATTTATAGCTGACAAGAGAAAAAAGAAGAGTGCTCTTTGCCTGCTCAGACTGTTGTATGATGATAATATAAGTGAGCTTAACAGGGATAAATATACAAGATACCTTAAGGCACACAGTAAGGGCTCAGAAACAGAAGAAGCCTGGGAGGTGATTCTCTCAGACTTCGGTGATTCAATGGAATATTATAATCTGTTTGCCAAAATCGGTTGTATAACTACAGATAACATAGATGCCATGCTGGCTGATATGGGCGAGCAGCACGCGGAGGCAAAGGCGTATCTTATAGATTACAAACACAAAAACTTTGGCGGTGGGGATATATTCTCAGCATTTGAATTATGATTCACTTTCGCTATATCCCGGCTTTAATACATCCTTACGCTTGTGCTTCTTATTCTCATAAAGAGCCTCATCTGCGTTATGCAGTATGTCCTCAATATTGAGAGTAGGAGAACACATAAATGTGCTTATGCCTAAGCTTATGTCAATATAATAAGGCTTTCCACAGCTATTGTTAAGGTCTGCTGATTCCTTGGCGATAGCTGCTTTTATTTCCTCTGGTTTATTAGGACTGTCTATAAATGAGAATGCAACAAACTCATCTCCTCCGATTCTTCCTATTATGTCATATTTGCCAAAGCTGTCGGAAAGAATCTTAGCTATACTCTTAATTGCAAAATCACCATTCTTGTGGCCAAACCTGTCATTTACCTGCTTTAGGTTATCCATATCAGCAAATACAAGCATAGCAGGTTTATCCTCGTTAAACTTAGAGGTTACTGAAGCCTGTACGCTGTCAAGGAAGCCTCTGCGGTTATTGATGCCTGTAAGTGCATCTGTTATGGAAAGCTGATTTAGAAGCTTGTTCTTCTTGTTAAGCTCAGCGGCAGATATAGCAAGCTTTTTCTGTGTGGTCATCTGCTGCTTCATAAGAGCTATGAAGTTAAGAGAGATAGCTAGCTGTAAGCTGTTTGGATAAATGTTTTCAAAGTAGGCTATATCAATCTCTCCAACAAAAAGTCCATATTGGATGTTGTTTGTAAACAGAGGAGTTAAAACAAGAGTTTTTCTTCTGTCATCAAGCATATATTGATTATTAAATGCATGCTCTGATGCTATCATACGGTCATTGCCAGTCAGATATTCCGTCACACCATTATCGCTATACGCCTGAAGATACAGTGTCTTAGGAATCTTCCATGAACCATTAGGAAGGAGCATTGCAGCGTCCTCGTATATGTATAGATATGCACTGTCAAAATGAGAATCCTTTAAATTATCTACTATAAGCTTAAAGCACGATTCCTCATCATCACTGTAGGTCATTGTATCTTTGGTTATATACATGGATGACCATATGCTTGCCTTGTGCTTCTTTACGGTATTGTATAGCGTAGTGGATGTCCGGAGAACTAATGCCTGCATAATTTTGTTAAACAATATAGATATGGCATTCGACATCTCTACGGAGTTGCTTGCAGATACAAGCAGCTTGTTTAACTCCTGAATAGAGAACATATACTTATCTGTGCTAAAATAATTTTTGACAAGAGGAGATTCAAGCATATCTAATATTGATGAGATTATTTTTTTACTGTCAAAATCCAGTGAACCTTCGGATATAGGTGTAAAGAACAGCTCCAAAATTGGTGAAAAATGCTTTATTAGTCCTTTGCAGTAAAATGCCTCGGAGTAATCGTGAAACAGATAGTCGATAGTAAATTTAAGTGCTTCATCACATGACATATTACTAAATGAAAAACCATTTTTGACCATATGGCTGAGATTATAATCGCCACATCCGCATGATGAACGGACGATAAGGTTAGAGCTTAAAACCTTTACATTGGTGCGCCCCTGATTTACGAGGTTGATAGCCTCATATATAGCATGATATCCCATATCCATAATCTGATTATGTACGGTTGTAAGCATAGGATTTAACACCATGGATGCAGGAGAGTCGTCATAACCTGTGACGAGAATATCCTTGCCTATTTCAAGACCTCTTGCCTTGATTGCTGCATATCCACCTATAGCCATCTGGTCATTGGCAAACACAATAGCATCAAGGTCAGGATTCCTGTCGAGCAGGTCGTTTACGATATCTTCTGTAAATTCTGAGAAATTACCATATACAATTTTGGATTCATCAACTGGGATATTATAATCCGTGAGAACCTGCTTGTAGGTGTCAAGTCTGTCTTTGGCGTCAGCGTTTTCCTTCCTGCCACTTACAAATCCTATCTTTCTTGCATTGTGTTCTGTGATAAGATGCTCTATAGCCTGTCTCATACCTGTACGTCCCTCTGTGTAGAGACAAGGGTAGCCCGGAACCTCAATCTCTATAGTCAGAATAGGAAGGTTGAAGTTTTTTAGGAATGCTATCATATCATTCTCAGACAGGAAACTGCCTATAGAACCTATAGATACTATAAGAGCATCAAGATTATGTTCTGATGCATAATAAAAAATTGAATTGTACTGATAGTCAAATCGTGCATTCTTAGGATCATTATATGAAGCGTTCATATACATACCCGGAAAAATGACTAAGTTGACATCAGCTTCTTTTGCTGCGTAATCAATACCCTTACACACCTCATAGGCATAATCATTGTCGAGGTGACAAGTGAAAAAGCCTATATTAAGACGTTTTTTTCTGTTAGTCTTCAAATGTAGTCCCCCCTACATGCTAAATATATTAAATTTTACCACATTTATGTTCTAATATCAAATGAATTTGGCAGTTTACAAACTGTTCTATTTACACTATAATATACGCAAGAATTTTCAATATATTTGCAGGAGGACAAAATAATGGATTACAAAAATGCCGGTGTTGATATCGAGGCTGGATACAAGTCAGTTGAGCTCATGAAGGAGCATATCAAAAAGACTATGCGTGAGGAGGTACTGACTAATATCGGTGGTTTCTCTGGAGCTTTTTCGCTTGAGAAGTTTAAGAACATGGAGAAGCCTACGTTGGTTTCCGGAACAGATGGTGTGGGAACTAAGCTTAAGCTGGCTTTTGTTATGGATAAGCATGATACAGTTGGCATTGACTGTGTTGCGATGTGTGTAAATGATATTGCCTGTGCAGGCGGAGAGCCATTGTTTTTCCTTGATTATATTGCATGTGGCAAGAATTATCCTGAGAAGATAGCTACTATTGTAAGTGGTGTTGCAGAGGGCTGTTCACAGTCAGACGCCGCACTTATAGGTGGTGAGACTGCTGAGATGCCGGGCTTTTACCCAGTAGATGAGTACGACCTTGCCGGTTTTGCAGTTGGTATAGTAGATGAGAAGGATCTTATTACAGGTAAGGATATAAAGGCTGGAGATACACTTATAGGTATTGCCTCAAGCGGTGTTCACAGCAATGGTTTCTCACTTGTAAGAAAGGTATTTGATATGTCCGCTGAGTCACTTAACACATATTATGACGAGCTCGGCAAGACACTTGGAGAGGCACTTCTTGCACCTACAAAGATATATGTTAAGGCACTTCGCTCAGTACGTGAGGCAGGTGTTAAGATTAAGGGATGTAGCCATATAACAGGTGGCGGTTTCTATGAGAATATACCTCGTATGCTTCCAGATGGAATAGTAGCATCAGTTAAGAAGGATTCCTATGAGGTCCCTGCAATATTTAAGCTTCTTGCCAAGACAGGCAATATAGATGAGAAGATGATGTACAATACATACAATATGGGTATTGGAATGGTTTTTGCTGTAGATTCTGCTGACACTGAAAAGGCACTTGATGCACTTAAGGCTGCCGGTGAGACTGCATATGTAATTGGTGAGACCAAGGCTGGAGAAAAGGGAGTAGAATTATGCTAAGAGTATTGGTTATGGTATCAGGTGGTGGTACTAATCTTCAGGCAATAATAGATGCTGTACATGATGGCACAATTACCAATACAGAATTAGTGGGTGTAATAAGCAACAACAAGGGTGCTTATGCACTTGAGAGAGCTAAGAACGCAGGTATAGATTCTGCTGTAGTATCACCTAAGGATTATGATGATAGAGAGAGCTTTAACGATGCACTTCTAGAGAAGGTTAATTCATTTAAGCCGGATTTGATTGTGCTTGCAGGCTTCCTCGTTGTTATACCTGAGAAGATGATAGATGCATATGAGAACAGAATTATTAATATCCATCCGTCTCTTATACCATCATTTTGTGGAACTGGATATTACGGACTTAAGGTACATGAGGCAGCAATTGCCCGTGGCGTTAAGGTTACCGGTGCGACAGTACACTATGTGGATAAGGGTACAGATACAGGTCCTATAATTATGCAGAAGGCTGTATATATACAGGATGGAGATACACCTAAGATTTTGCAGCAGCGTGTTATGGAGGAGGCTGAATGGAAGCTGCTCCCTGCTGCAATACAGAAGATAGCACATGAACATGAATAAGGAGGAACTGCGATAATGAAGGTACTTATAGTAGGTGGTGGCGGAAGAGAACACGCCATAGCATGGAAATGCAGTCAGAGTAAGAGAGTGAGCAAGCTTTATGCTGCACCTGGCAATGCTGGTATTGCTGAGCTTGCAGAGTGTGTAGATATATCAGTTATGGATGCACCTGCACTTGTTAAATTTGCAAAGGAAAATGAAATAGACCTCACAATAATAGGACCTGATGATCCACTTGTAGCGGGCGTTGCGGATGCATTTATGGATGCTGGCTTAAGAGTGTTTGGACCAGCTAAAAATGCGGCTATAATAGAGGGCTCAAAGGCATTTTCAAAGGACCTTATGAAGAAGTACAATATACCTTCAGCAGCATATGAGACATTTGATAATCCAGATGATGCACTTGCATATCTTGAGACAGCCAAGATGCCTATAGTACTTAAGGCAGATGGACTTGCACTCGGAAAGGGCGTGCTTATATGTAAGGACCTTGAGGAGGCAAAGGCAGGAGTAAAGACTCTTATGCTTGATAAGCAGTTTGGTTCTGCGGGAGACAAGATAGTAATAGAGGAGTTTATGACAGGTAGAGAGGTATCTGTTTTATGCTACTGTGATGGAACACATATAAAGCCAATGGCTTCGGCACAGGATCATAAGCGTGCAAAGGATGGAGATCAGGGATTAAATACAGGTGGAATGGGAACATTTTCACCAAGCCCATTTTATACAGAAGAGGTGGACAAGTTCTGTAAGGAGAATGTTTACCAGAGAACAATGGATGCCATGAAGGCAGAGGGCAGGGATTTTGTAGGTATATTATTCTGTGGTCTTATGCTCACAGAGGATGGCCCTAAGGTATTAGAGTATAATGCCCGTTTTGGAGATCCTGAGGCACAGGTAGTATTGCCAAGAATGAAGAACGATATAATAGATGTAATGGAAGCTTGTATAGATGGAAAGCTTGATGAGATTGAGCTTTCATTTGATGAGCAGGCAGCAGTCTGCGTTGTGCTTGCATCAGACGGATATCCTGAGCACTATGACAAGGGATTTGTTATAAGCGGACTTGATACATTTAAGGATAAGGAAGGATATTATGTATTCCATGCCGGAACTAAGAAAACAGATGCCGGAGTAGTAACTAACGGAGGACGAGTTCTTGGAGTAACTGCCAAGGGAAAAACTCTTGTGGAGGCGAGAAGTAACGCATACAAGGCAACTGAGTGGATATCTTTCGAGAACAAATATATGCGTCACGATATAGGTAAAGCTATAGACGAAAAAGAGGGATAGATATGATTTTAAAAATTGATTTTAACAGCAGCGAAGCAATATATATGCAGCTTAGAAATCAAATTATCATAGGAATCGCACAAAATACAATAAAAGACGGGGAATCTCTGCCTTCCGTACGTCAGCTTGCAGATGAACTTGGTGTCAATATGCACACTGTAAATAAGGCGTATGCATTGCTTCGCAATGACGGATACCTTAAACTGGACAGAAGAAAAGGAGCTGTGGTTTGCGTGTCAATGGATATGAAGCCTAAGCATCTTGAGACAATCAATATAGGTATGCGAATGATGGTTGCGGAGGCAATCTGTAAGGACATCAGCTTAGATGAAATGCATAAGCTGGTTACAGATATGTACAAAGAATTTTTGGATGATGGAGCTGGAGGTAAGGAATGAAACTAGACTACACATTACAGGCTAAAGAGGTTCTTGATATAGCCGCCCAAATTGCCCGTGAGAACAAGCATAGATATATAGGAACTGAACACCTGCTATATGGCTTGTGTGTTAATAAGGAAAGCACTGCCGGAATGATACTTTCGGAAAACGGAGCAGATATAGCAGCAGTAGAGAATTATATTCGTGGTAATAACGAAGAGGTAAAGGGAAGAGTAACAGGACAAAAGAATTATTCTGTTAAGCTTTTACAGATATTAGATAATGCGGAAAAAGAAGCCAGAAAAATGCACAGTCCTGACATAGGAACAGAGCATTTGCTTGCTGCGATACTGAAAGCGTTTGATTCAGTAGCAGTTAAGCTTCTTAATTCCATGTCTGTTAATTTACAGAAGATGTATGTTGACCTTATGGTATCGTGTGGATGTGATGGCAACGCTGCCAAAAAAGAATATGCAGCACTAAAGAATCCTTCTGCACAGAAGAAAAAAACGGCAACACCTATGCTTGAGCAGTTCAGCCGTGATATGACTAAGGCTGCCACAGAGAATGTAATGGATCCAGTTGTCGGACGAGAAGCTGAGATTGAGCGTGTTATGCAGATACTCTGCCGCCGCATGAAGAATAATCCGTGCTTAGTTGGTGAGCCGGGAGTCGGCAAAACTGCTGTTGTTGAGGGCTTAGCCCAGCTAATAAGCAATGGAAGTGTTCCAGAGATACTTGCAGACAAAAGAATATTAAGTCTTGATTTATCTGGAATGGTCGCAGGTTCAAAATACCGTGGTGAATTCGAGGAGAGAATCAAGAAGGTAATAAATGAGGTAAGAGCTGCTGGGAATATCATATTATTTGTGGACGAGCTTCACACAATAATAGGAGCAGGTGGTGCTGAGGGAGCGATAGATGCTTCTAATATCCTTAAGCCTGCTTTGTCCCGTGGTGAAATCCAGATGATAGGTGCAACAACCAGAACAGAATATAGAAAATATATCGAAAAGGATGCGGCACTTGAGAGACGTTTCCAGCCTGTATATGTTGAAGAGCCAACTAACGAGGAGACTATAGAGATATTACAGGGACTTCGTGAAAAATATGAGATGCATCATGGTGTTGAGATAACTGATGAGGCACTTAAGGCTGCTACAGAGTATGCTATAAGATATATAAATGACAGATTTTTGCCTGACAAAGCCATAGATTTAATAGATGAGGCTGCATCAAGAAAGAAGCTCGGACTATTCGCTAAAAATAAGACCATCATACACGAAGAGGAAAAGCTTAAGGACAAACAGCTTTTACTTGAGGATGCGCTGGTTGACGGAGATAAGGAGCTTGCATCTGAGATAAGGCAGGAGATAGCTTCGATAGAGAAGAAATTAGAACGCACCAAGAGAAATATCAGAGAAAAAGAACAGCAGAATATGGTTGTTAACGAGGAAGATGTGGCTGACGTTGTATCAGTTTGGACTAAGATTCCGGTAAATAAGATAACTCAGTCAGAGTCAACAAGACTGCTTGCGTTAGAGGACACACTTCATAAGCGTGTAATAGGTCAAAATGAGGCAGTGGATGCTGTCGCAAAGGCAATACGAAGAGGAAGAGTAGGACTAAAGGATCCTAAGCGACCTATCGGTTCGTTCTTGTTCTTAGGACCTACAGGTGTGGGTAAGACAGAGCTTTCAAAGGCATTGGCAGAGGCTATGTTTGGCGACGAAAATGCTTTGATTCGTGTCGATATGTCTGAATATATGGAGAAGCACAGCGTATCTAAGATGATAGGCTCGCCTCCGGGATATGTAGGCTTTGAGGAAGGTGGACAGCTTGCTGAGAAGATAAGAAAGAACCCTTATTCGGTTGTCTTATTTGATGAGATCGAGAAAGCACATCCGGATGTATTCAATGTTTTGCTTCAGGTACTTGATGATGGGCACATTACTGATTCTCAGGGCAGGAAGGTTGACTTCAAGAATACAGTTATTATCATGACAAGTAATGCCGGAGCCGAGAGGATAATAGATCCTAAACACCTTGGATTTTCAAGCGGTAGTGATGATGAGAAAGACCACAATGATATGAAGAACAACGTTATGGAAGAAGTTAAGCGTATGTTCAGACCAGAGTTCATCAATAGAATTGATGATATAATTGTGTTCAGAGCACTTACCAAGGATGATGTCAAGAAGATAAGTGGACTTATGCTTAAAGAGCTGAAGGATAGAGTAAAGAAGCAGATGAACATCTCCATAACATATGGAGAAACATTAGTAAACTATATCTTCGACAAGGGCTATGACAAGAAATATGGTGCAAGACCACTTAAGAGAGCTATCCAGAATGAAGTGGAGGATAAGCTTGCTGAGGAGATATTATCAGGAAGGGCGCAGGCTGGACAGAAGGTAAGTATATCTGTCTCAGATGGCAAGATAAAATTTGTCGTAAGATAAAATATCTTATCAAATTTATGTAGCAAATGAATAAGCCATATAGTATAATTATAGTATAGAAACTGAAAATAGCTGATTGATGCTTATAATACAATGGAGGAATTTGACATGGCTGTAATAGCGGAATTAATTCGTGAGGAAGAAACAGGTGCTTTAAGCTTCGGTAATCATGAGCTTGATGCAAAGACTAAGAAGGACGGTTTCAATTATAACGGTGATATTTACAAGATTAAAACCTTCAAAGAGATAACAAAGCTTGAGAGAAATGGAATGTTTGTATATGAGTCAGTTCCAGGAACAACAGTTCATGACTTTAGAGCAACAGATAAGGAAGTTAATTTAGTTGTTGAAGGCTTTGAAGATTCACAGGTAACACTTGAGCTTGAAGCTGAGAAAGAATACAAGATACATATAGATAAAGTATATGTAGGTAAGATGAAAACTAACCTTGGCGGAAAGCTTAATCTCAGTGTTGAACTTGAACCGGGCAAATTAGTAGATATTCTGGTTCAGAAAATGTAGGAGTTTATAGTGGCAAAAGAAAAACAGGTATTTTTCTGTAAAGAATGTGGCTATGAATCAGCAAAATGGCAGGGACAATGTCCCGGATGCCATGCGTGGAATACGTTTGTAGAAGAAAAAGTAGTTGTTGGTGCAAAGAAGCATTCCTCTGTGAAGAGGGATGCTGTTTGCCCTACAAGTATTTTTGACGTTACAACTGCTGATGAAAGCCGTATAAAAACAGATATAACGGAGCTTGATAGAGTATTGGGAGGCGGCATTGTTCGAGGCTCCCTTGTTTTAGTTGGAGGAGATCCGGGAATAGGCAAATCAACCATACTTCTCCAGATGTGCAGAAATCTTGTACACAACGAAACGAATGTTCTCTATGTATCAGGTGAGGAATCGCTTGCTCAGATAAAAATGCGGGCAGAGAGAATTGGAACATTTGATAAGGATATGCTGTTGCTGTGTGACAATGACATGGATAATATTTCCTCTGTCATACAAAAAAGTGATGCTTCCGTTGTAGTTATAGACTCTATCCAGACTATGGTTGTGGATGAGCTTGGAACTGCACCGGGAACAGTTACGCAGGTACGTGAGGTAACTGCACGCCTTATGCAGTTGGCTAAGCAACAGAATATAGCAATATTTATAGTAGGACATGTTACCAAGGAAGGTACAGTTGCCGGACCTAGAACATTAGAGCATATGGTAGATTCTGTCCTTTATTTTGAGGGAGACAGGAATAATGGCTTCAGACTTCTTCGGGGAGTGAAAAACCGATTTGGTTCTACCAATGAGATAGGTGTTTTCACAATGACTGAAAAGGGGCTTGAGGAGGTAGATAACCCTTCACAGATGATGCTTAATGGCAGACCACAGGGTGTATCAGGCTCGGTTGTTGTGTCATCTATAGAGGGAACCAGACCTATCCTTGTAGAATTACAGGCATTAGTGTGTCAGACTAACTTTAATATGCCGAGAAGAACCTCTGTTGGAGTTGATTATAACAGAGTTAATCTTATAATGGCCGTTCTTGAAAAACGTGTTGGCATGAAGCTATGGGGGTATGATGCTTATGTAAGCATTGCCGGAGGAATGAAAATAAGTGATCCTGCAATAGACCTTGGGATAGCCTGTGCCATAGCTTCAAGTATGAATAATAAACCTCTGGGGGATGATTTAATAATAATTGGTGAGATAGGTCTTGCTGGAGAGATAAGGGGAGTAACTAATGTAATGCAGCGAGTTAGAGAGGCTGATAAGATGGGATTTAAAACATGTATCATTCCGCGTTCTAACTATGACAAAGGGATGGAAAAGCTGGGATGCGATATAAAGCCTGTTTCAACTCTTATGGAGGCACTTGCTGTTCTATAGAAAAGTTAGGGGGATTATATGAATATAGAAAGATTAAAAAAAGTAAAGACAATACAGGAATTTTTTCAGATTACGGACAACGACGAGATAAGTGAGGGTACAAGATTATTTCTTGAAGCAATGAGAGAAACAGATATATCTGCCGGACAGGATATAGTGACATACGGAGCAGATAGTGAGGATGGTATGTATATTATACTTGAGGGTACAGCGGATGTGTACAGCTCACAGATGAAACATATAAACACTCTTGGAGTGGGAGACTTTATAGGCGAACTTGGACTGATTAACGACGACAAGAGAGCTGCAACCGTAAGAGCCCGTGACAATATGGTATGTGCAAATATATCTAAGAACCTGTTTGATGACATAGCAACATTAAACAGAAAGGTTTATGGAACCTTTATGAATATGTTATACACCAAGACCACTAAGCTTGTCACTGAACAGGAGCGAATAAAATCAGAACTTTCTATTGCTACGCAGATACAGACAGGATGTCTGGAAAATGATTTTTCAGATTTTAATAAATTGCCATATGTTAAACTTACAGCACGAATGAGACCCGCAAAGGAGGTTGGCGGAGACTTCTATGATACATTTATGATAGATGATTCTCACCTCTGCTTCCTTATTGCTGACGTATCAGGAAAAGGAATACCTGCAGCTATGTTTATGAGTATGGCTAAGACACACATAAAAAACTATGCCACGCTTGGACTTCCTCTGTCAGAGGTGGCAGCAAGAACTAATAATCAGCTATGCTATAAGAATGAAGCGGCTATGTTTGTGACTGCGTTTATATGTGTATTGGATCTTGATACAGACAGAATAACATACATAAATGCCGGACATAACAGACCGTTTATCCAGAGCTGTGATGGTGATTTTGCCATGTTAAATGCTAAAGCTAATCTTGTGCTTGGAATAATGGAGGGTGTGCCATATAAGGAACAATACATAGACTTGAAAAAGGGAGATAGTATATACTTATATACGGATGGAGTTACAGAGGCTCTTAATCCTAAACAGGAATTGTTAGGGGATGAATACCTATGTGACATGCTCAATAAACACAAAACAGATTTAGATGATGTAGATAAATTTGTTGATAAAATATATGATGGCGTTGATGCATTTGCAGATGGAGAGACACAGGCAGATGATATAACAATGGTGTTACTTAGTCGTAGGTAACGACAATGATTTTCTGCAAGGAGGAAGCTGCGAATATGAAAATAGACAAATTACTAATTATTCCTGACAGACAGAAGCTTAGTGAGTATGAGATGCTGGCTAAACAATATAATCTGGGATTTGAATTTAATGATTTCTTCATACCTGCAACACTTGATGATGAGAAGCTTACGCAACAGACCATACAACAATATATAGAAAGTAAAGATATGCCGTGCTACTGTACATCTCATGGTGCGTTTTTAGATATAACTATATTTTCTGATGATATGTCAATATATAATGCGTCAGATTATCGTGTGGAACAGAGTCTCCAGATAGCTCAAAAGCTTGGTGCGAAAGGTGTAGTTTTTCACACTAATTATATAACCAATTTTTTAGCTGATACATATCGTGATGGCTGGGTTAAAAGGAACATAGAATATTGGAAAAAAAAGGCAGAACAATATAAAAACATCAATATATATATTGAGAATATGTTTGATGACACTCCGGAACTTATTTCGAGGCTTGGAGAGAAAATGACGGGAGTACAGAACTTTGGAATATGCTTTGATTATGCTCATGCTCAGGTGTTTGGCAATTCGGAAGAAATAGGAACATGGGTAAAAGCGCTAGCACCATATGTTAAACATATTCACATTAATGATAATGATTTGAAAAAGGATTTACATTTGGCAGTAGGAGATGGGTGTATAGATTGGCAGGAGTTTAAATGCTACTATGAGGAGTATTTTTATGACGCTACGGTCTTAATAGAGGTAAATGGAATTGACAAAATCAAAAGATCGTTAGAATTTTTATACAAGTTATAAAAAGTATGTTTAGGTGTGGGGTGATATATTGGAATTTGGTGATAACAAGAAAATTACAGTTAATGCAACATTGGATAATTTGCACGAGGTAACAGACTTAGTAGAGAACATGCTCGAAAAAAGCGGTTGCCCTGGTAGTATTGCGTCCAAAATTATGGTTTGCGTAGAGGAAATGTTTGTTAATATTACAAACTATGCATATAATCCAAGCGTGGGAGAATGTACTGTTGATATGGAGACAAAGACATTATCTGACGGAGGAGCTATAAAGCTTGTAATGCGGGATAGTGGTAAACCATTTAATCCATTTGAAAGAGAAGAACCAGATATAACCTTATCTGCTGATGAGAGGAACATAGGCGGACTTGGCATATTTATGGTTAAGAAAATAATGGACTCTGTACAATATGAATATATAAATAATGAGAACAGGGTGACGATGGAGAAAAACTGGCAATGTGAATAGATTATGATGTTTGACGTTTATATATCTGGAGGTTGTAATGGAAATAACTAAGAACAAGGAAAATAATAGACTTATAATGAATATAGTTGGAAGACTTGATACAAGTGCTGCGGATATATTGATGAAAGAGTTGCAGGAGGCACTTACAAATGATATAAGACAATTTGAGTTAAATATGGCTGATTGTGACTATGTGGCAAGTTCGGGACTCAGGGCTATATTATGGGCACAAAAAAGGATGAATACACTTGCTGGAATGATGGTTGTAAAAAATGTTGTTGGTGACGTGATGGAAGTGTTTGAAATGACAGGCTTTGCGGATATATTGAGCTTTGAATAAAAGGGAGAAATAAGATGGATTTCAGTAAAGAAATATTACAGTTTATGTCAGAGAAGATAGGCGGTATATCAATTATTGCTGAAGGCTCATCAGAGATTGTATACGCTGACTCTTATTTCAAAAATAAATATGGTGACAATATAGAAGGAATGGATGCAGATTATGTCTATATGTGGATTGGCGATTGCCCTAAGCTTTCATATGGTGGAGAAGCTGTTGAATGGGAATATATAGATATCAATGCAAAAAAATATTATAAATTCAACTCTGCAATGTTTGAAAAAAATGGAAAAAAATATCATATACACCTTGTTACTGATATAACAGAGTATATGGGACTTAACAGAGATGTAACTAAGTATATGGCTTTTTTCAGAAAGCTTTCAGATTTTCAGACAGCAGTATTAGAAAGACTTTCTGATACATACTATGAACTCTTGCCTTTGCTTACAGGTTATTTCAAGACAAGCAAGGCTTATTTTATGATACAAAGAAATGACATGATGGATATTATAACCTACAACAAGATGGGGAATATATACAGTAATGACAGAATAGATATCAGTCCAGACGTTGAAAGAGTATTTGAAAATGATTGTGAAAGTATTATACCTCTTAAGGACTTTGACAAGGAAATACAAAACATTTTTTTACTTGGCGAAAGTAAGGACGACAGTACATACAGGCTTCTTGTCAACGGAACAGTATCCGGACAAAAATATGCAGTATATTTATCTGTTTGGCCTAATATGGATGGGGATTCCGTGAATGAGGCTACGTTAAGGAGTGTAATTAAACTATATATAGAGAATGGAATTATGCGTGAGAAGCTTGTGTATGAGAGTGAACACGATGGACTTACAGGCTTGTATAACAAGGGAAGATATTTGAGTATGTCTGATAAAGAATACAGAAACCTTGACTCGATTGCTGTATTTAATTTTGATGTAAATAATCTTAAAATAATAAATGACAGATATGGACATGAGGCAGGGGATAAATTACTCATTAAGGCTGCTAACAGTATACGAAAGGTTACCAGCAACAAGGTTCATGCATATCGTGTAGGTGGAGATGAGTTTTTAGTTATAGCTGAAAATGTATCTTACGAGGAAACAATCTCTATAAAAGAACGATGGGAGAACGAGCTCGCCAGGCTTAATTCGCAGGACGATGAAACTAATTGCGTGATTGCTGTTGGAATGGTATATGCAGAAAAAGAATATGATTATGAAACATTGGTTAAGAAAGCCGATGAGCTTATGTATGAGGATAAAAAGAATAAGAAAAAGTCCGGAGAAGAAATTAGATAAAAAAGTAAAAAAGGGGGTTGACTTTTAAATACTACGGTGGTATATTAAACAAGCTGTCGCAAGAACAGCAGACAAGAAAACATAAAATAAACCAAAAAGA
>CAVELH010000007.1:0-27434 GCA_963616385.1 bacterium
TTATATACTTAGCAGCAACCTCCGCTTCTACGCTATCAATGTCACAGCAAGGGATATTATATATCAACAATCCGCATATTGCAAGGTTTTTTTTGCATTTTTTATGTATTTTTTCAAGGACATTAAATTTTACACCTTTTGCTATTTTATGATGGCTATTATCTCCTCTATAGCCTTAACAAACAGATTTCTTTCATATAATAATGTAAGAAATCTATTTGAGTATATTTCATCAAATATTACCTTTCCTGTTCCTCCATCTGAAAAGAATGACACAACAAGCATAAACAGCCATACTATTATAAGTCCCTCAACTGCACCGAACAATATTCCACCCATCCTGTTTATGCTTCCCACTATAGGAAGCTCCACCACAAATGAAAGGCATATCGATAACAGTCCGAGCAGAACTCTTAATATTATAATAGTAACAAAAAATGCCACGCTGTTTATAATCATATACGTCACATAAGTTGCCATATAATCATAAAATCCATAAACGCCAAGCTCTCCCTTAGTCTCATCATTGTTATTCGCAACTAAGGCATCCTTAATATAAGTAGGGAAGCCTGACGACTGAATAATAGATATCTGTGTATTTCTGTCAGGTTCAGTTGCCATGACAGCCTGCGTCATCTCGGCAGTCATCTGGTTAATAACACTTGTATCAACACCCGCCATGGCATTTTCAACCTCTGCTGATACCCTCTCCTCAACCTTAGACTGTATTGCCGCATATATCCTGTCGTGCAAATTCTCATCTATATTAGTGTACTGTATTATAAGTCCGCCAACAAGCGGTGCAAGAAAATACGCAAGCACAAAAGAAAGTCCGGTCAATACCAGCTTCAATATTGACCGAAACAATCCTCTTTTATATCCAATTAACATAAATACGGCAAATATTAATACCACTATAAACATCAACATGTTTCTTTCTCCATCTATAGCAAAAGCCAGCCTACTCCAAAGCAGAGCCAGCACCAGACTTAAGCTTTATCGTCTCTGTAACTGTATCATAGACAACTATATATTCCAGACGATTACCGCTAGGAACAACACTGTTTATATTACCGGATAATGTTCCGTTGAACTTAACGCTTCCATCCTTCCTGTATATCAGACAGTTATCTCCACCGGATATTATTATCTCCTTGTCAGCGGCATATATATTAGAATAAGAAAAGTCTATATAATCCTCAAACTTTTTATTTCCCTTAAGGTCATATACCTGTATGTTATACATATGCTCAGACGTTCCATCCTGATTATCCTGTATGACTCCTATGTAGTTCTTATTGTAAAATACACTTCTTATCTCATCATCAAACTTAATATCTGTCTTAAAGCTAGGCTTTTCCTTCATATCATATATACTGATTGTATTCGTTCCAAAGGCTGCAACAGTATCATTGTCTATAAATTCAACCTTAGGGACAACCTCATTTTCAAACATATATCCGCCAACCATTCTGTCAGCGTTGCTATTTTGACCTACATCACCAAAATTGTATGCAGCGAGATTATCCTGCACGCTGTTGCCAGCAATATTAATATAGCTTGTGAAAAGCTTTCTTCCATCATCAGATATTGTCATATCAAGAGGATATCCACTCTTATCAAGTGTTGTCTGCATCTCATATACAGCATTGCCATTCTTATCGTATAAATTAATGTAATTGGTCTTGTCACTCTCAAGCATAACCGCAAATGCGCCCTGCTTTGCTACATCAACGTCACATATAGTATACGGCATCGTAAGGCTGCTCACCTGTCCACTCGTATTAAATACGCACACAGAGTTGCCGCTCATATCTGCCACAACCGCATAATCCCCACTTGTGACAGCCATAGGCATAAGCATATTGATACCTGCTGACCATACCGTATCACCATTTGCATTGATATACGAAACTCCATCCGGAGTGTATTTAAGCAGATTACCCGCAAACTGAACATAGCTTGCTGTGTTCTCATAATCAGTCTCCGTACTCTTAACTACCTTGTATCCCTTATATTCCTTATGGAACATAACATAAATGGTTATTCCGGCAATAACTGCCACAATAAGCACAACAAAAAAAGCAAGCTTCTTTCTACGCGAAATCTCCCGCTGAACTCTCTTATTATGCTCCTTTGTCTCTTCAGAGCCATTTACATATACAACATTATCATTATCCTGTTCTATCCTGCTCATAATTTTCTCCTATGTTTGAAAATTGCATCAGCTCAATAATAACATATTTTATTCTAATATACCATTCATATTTTTATCTCGGTGTCACAGAAGGAAGAATAATCTTCTGTCCCTCATATATTCTCTCATCAACATCCATGTTATTAGCTGCTGCTATATCCTCGGCATACTTAATTGCCCCATAATTCTCAAGAGCTATAGAGCCAAGCGAATCTCCGTACTGTATTGTATAATATGTAGGGTTGCCATTTGTCATTGCAGGCAATGTCTGTTCAGTAGATACCTCCACAGCTGTTATGACAACATTCTCTGTACTCATCTCCGTTGTTCCAGCCTCAGTTACAGATGAATTAACTTCCTCTGTTGTCTGTGACACCGAAGTGTCAAAAGCACCAGCCTGTGATGCATCAGAAATGCTTGCCATTCCTGTGTTCGGCTCCTCAGAGGCAAGTACAGGAGCCACATCCTCGTTTCCCCTATCGTCCGCGGTGAGTTCAAGCTTATTTATGGATACCTCCATCTCCTTCATCTTGTCATAATTGCTTATAACTGTTATACCCATTGCAAGCATGGCAAGTACAACAAACGAGCTTGCAACATACGCAAGACTTATGCCACCCGGCTTACTTCCCTGAATTTTGCTGTTTTTCTCACGATAATTTTTTATAAGCTCCTCATCTTTTCGCTTTATCTCCGTGTTTTCATCGTCAGCCACACCGCCCTTCTGCTTTATAATATAGCTCTGCATGGCTTCATTTTTAGTATAATATATATAGTAACCCTTCTGTTTTACGAGCTGCCCCTTTTCGTACATGTAAAATGCATCGTCGCTCTCCAAAGAGTCTGTAATATAAAGCACCTTGTCACGTCCCGGAAAATTATCAACATGCATCTTCTCTATCTTGTCATTTATAGCAGTCGAAAATCCCATTCTGGACAAAAACCAGCCTACCACAGAAAGCTCAGGGAAAAATTCTTTAACCTGCTCATATATCTCCGTCCACGCCTCCTGTGTAAATGCACTCTCGTCCATATCAAACTCTAAGTTCTGTGCTTCAACTGCGCCGCTTATAAATATAACATCCCCTACCTCACTCTTCTCCTGTGTTCCAAGAAGGATTGCCCCTCTCGCATGGGTGCTTCCCGGTCTTGCTATATAATTCAAATATGTAACAACATAATCCTCTATGTATATGCGTTTGTTTCCTGATGGATTTCCTATCTGACGTATATTCTTAGGAAGTCTTACATTTGAGCGTTCCTTATTTTGCTCCTTGTTCCCATCTTCCTTTGGTTCCGCATTTTTGTCATAGATAACTTCTATCATATATTTCCACCTTTCCCGCAATCCTTTTTTGATAGTTATACTTTTTTAAAACTATCCAAAGAATAACATGTCCGATAAAATGTCTACGTCATATTATGTCGCCAAAGAATTCATTTTCATCGCATCTTTCTTATCATTTCTTGCACTTACGACATATCCTTGTTTCGTACATCAAATGACTATTTTATCTGTAACCGGTTAATAATATCTACATAAATTAGTATTAACGAAATACTATCCTTCGAGGTGAACATGAATAAAGTTTTTAAAAAGAAATGTGAAACCGAATACTTCGATGTTGCAAATGGGGATTCATGCACGAAGCTGGGTGAAAACATTTTGAAATATATGGATAATATAATGCCCGAAAATGCTACGCCTGTAATTCTCTGTATAGGGACTGACCGTGCAACAGGTGATTGTCTCGGTCCGTTAGTTGGTGACAAGCTCATGGATTACAGTAGTAATTTCAAGGTTCTCGGCTGCCTTAGCTCTCCGGTTCACGCTCTTAATCTCAGGCAGGTTATACAGAGTATATATGAGGATTACAGCAATCCATTTATAATTGCTGTTGATGCCTCTCTGGGAGACCATTCCATGGTTGGCGCTGTCACAGTAAGCAACTGTCCAATATATCCCGGTAAAGGCGTAAACAAAAAATTACCGGCAATCGGAGATATCTCGATTACCGGCATTGTAAACATATCTGGTCAAAGCTCACACCTGTTGCAAAGCACAAGACTTCATATAGTAATGCAGCTTGCGGATTATATTGCACAGGCACTTAAATATACTATTGATTATTTTGAGGATTTCTGTCCCTTGTAAAAATTAATTGCCTCAGATACGGTATCTGCATCGCCATCCTCCATGATGGCAATTAAATCTGATAGCTTATCCTGTCTGCAAAGCTCCTCACCGAGATATGACGCATACTGATTGGTTATCTGTAAAACCTTCTCGGAATACATCTTCTCACCCTTGGCGATTTTATCCTCAAGCTCCTTCTTCTCTTCCTTTAAATCCTCGAGGGCTTGAAGGTGTTTGCCATTAATGTCATCTATTATAAGCTGCTTAGTCTCTTCCTCAAATACTCTCAGAGCTTCCT
Source organism: bacterium (assembly GCA_963616385.1). Taxonomy (GTDB): domain Bacteria; phylum Bacillota; class Clostridia; order Lachnospirales; family Lachnospiraceae; genus Coprococcus_C. The sequence goes on from CAVELH010000007.1 coordinate 4,633, forward strand.
GTTTTTCTGCTCCTATAGCATCCGCCTCATCCTCAAGGCTTGCTAACTTTTCATCATAAGAATCAAGGTTATAGCGGCTCTCATCCTTATCCTTGCTTATAGAATTCTTAATAGCAGCAATCTGTCTGCCATTAGCCTTTATCTTATCACGAATACTTCTCGCCTGAACAACAACGTCATGGTGTCTCATCTTCGTTGTGCTGTATAATACAAAATAAATGATAAGCTGTATAACAACAAATATAGCAGCTATAAGCACACACCAGAATGCCATATTGATATCCTTCTTATTAGAAAGAACAAGCTGATATATGATTCCCATTACCGCAGACGGTATGCCAACGAAATATATTATAAAGCTTAAAAGCATAGTGCCTATTTCACCTATACCTCTCGGCATAAACATGGCAAAGAACAACTTGCTTGACACGAATGAGGGAACTTTATTTTTCTTAAGGAGAGTTTTCATCTCAATCTCAAGCTCTCTGGTATTCTTGCGAATATCCTTTGTCTCATCCTCTATTCTCTCATTCATTTTCTGGTTCTTTTTCTTATCACGCTTGTTAGATACCTTTTTCTTTCTGGCACGATTGTCATCTAATCTGTCATCGTAGGTATCTGATATCTCCTGCTTACGTTTCTTTATGGTAGATGAAATCTCATCAGCGACAGCCTTTTCCTTGTTAGCTATGTTTCTGGTGAGCTTCTTCTGGAGACTCTTCATATTCTCAAGCTCCGCTGCCATCTGGTCTCTCTTAGCGACCTCTTCCTTAGCACTGATAAGATATTCTTCATTCTCGTTAAATACATTCTGTGGCATCTTCATCCCTCCTAAGGATATCCTTAGTGTGCATTCAGGTATTCATTGAGGCGTTCCTGATCCACCTTTATACGATTATCCATAGTTTTCATTATATCAACTATCTGATATCTTCTATATACACCATTATTCGACAGATCGTATATCTTATTAGATGAAAATCCTAGAACAACAGGTCTTAATATATTGTCAGGATTCTCTGATATTACAAGACCTTTTTCTTTGTTAGTGAGCTCTACGCACACTCCCGGAGTAAGTATCTTTATACTCTTGACAAGTGTTCCCACTATCTGCTCATCGAACTCATCCTTGTTGAGAAGCAGATATTTAATGGCAGCTATCTCTGACTTAGCTTCTTCCTTAAGTCTCATGCATGTCATAGTATCAAATAAATTAGCTACCTTAAGTATCTTGGTACTCTTAAGTATCTTGCCATTTTCATCTCTTCCATCGCCATATTCCATCTTGTGAATCTGTGCAATTATACGTCTTACACCGCTGTCAATTCCAAGCTCCGGCTTTATTAATCCAAGTCCGTCATTCTGGAACTTCTTGACTATGATAAGGTCATTCGTGTCGTAATCGTCATACTTGTCTCTCACCTTGTTAGGGAGCATAAGCTTACCTATATCATGTAAGAGTGCCGCAAGCACCAGCTCCTCCTGCTCCTGAGGTGTGTAGTAAGCGTGTGCAGACATAAGCGCACATAAAATTGCAGCGTTAATAACGTGCTTATATATATAATCAGATGTACTTCTTAAATTCTGTGCAAATACTATCTTATGGTCAAGTCTGCCATAGTTAGTAATTATGGCGTTAGCTAACCTCTTAAGGTTACGAGGCTCTCTTCCAGCTATTATGCTGTCTAATTCTTCTCTTATGCTGAATACAGCCATAGTCTGGAATCTTTCAAAATCCAAATCCTCCTCTGTCATAGGAGGAACCGGTTCTGCCGGCTCAAGTATATATAATCCAAGGAGGCCAAAGTTCTTCACACTGTCTATACCCTGTAGTGTAAGTCTTGTATTTCGCTCATACAAAAGTACGCCAGACTTATTGTATATCGGCTTTGCAAGTCGCATGCCGTATTTTAAGTCCTCCGACTTAACAAATATCATAATGTAACCTCCTTCGTTTTATTTCAACATATAGGATTATTTTATCACACCAAAATTTATAATACAATAAGAAAAAATCACCTGTCCTTGAGCCTCAGAATACTTACAAAGAAGCCACCAAAAATGCATTGCACGCCAAGCACCATCAGGACCATGGCAGGAATGGTAATTCTCATTATCTTTGATGGTGCTAAATCACCAAACGAAGCCTTGCTCCATATAGCAAATGCAACAATTGTTACCGCCAGTCCAATCAAAAACATGATAAAGCCGAAAAGCACTCCTTTTTCCGTTGTAAGCCTGCTTATTTTCTCTATTGATTTGGTTGTAGGAATATAGTTAGTCGAAGCCGCATATATCTTGGTAAATATGGAATATTGTATTACAGTTGCACCGATAATAGTAAACGCAGCACCATACATCATTGTATGTACATCAAAGGTAACAGCTTTAATTGTAACAGGTCCTATTCCAAGCACAATCATCAGTATCATCCCGATTGCAAATAAAACTATACCCGGATATAAGAACAGCCAGTTAGGACTATGTATAAGCAGGAATTTAAGATGTCTCCATCCGTCACTCCAGCTTCTGAGATGAGGCGAACCGGAACGTCCGTCAGGGGACAATGTTGTAGGCACCTCCGCCATCTTATATTTGTTTAATGTGCATTTGACAACCATTTCACTCGCATATTCCATACCTGTTGTCTGCAAATTAAGCTCTAATATACGTTCTCTGTTATACCCTCTTAACCCACAATGGAAATCACCTATCTTACTCGGGTAAAACAGCCTTCCTATAAATGATAACACCGGATTGCCAAGATATCTGTGTAGCGGAGGCATAGCTCCTTTTTCAATACCACCTTTAAACCTGTTACCCATAACAAGGTCATAGCCCTCCCGAAGCTTCTCAACAAATGGCATAAGGTGTAGAAAATCATAGCTGTCATCTGCATCGCCCATAATGACATACTCACCTAGCGCCGCCTTTGAACCTGCAATAAGAGCTGCACCATATCCCCTTATCGGCACATCAACAACTCTTGCACCACATTTCCTTGCTATATCCTGAGAGCCATCTGTACTTCCATTATCTGCAATTAATACTTCCCCATCAACATTATTCTCATCAAGAAATGTCTGTGCTTTTTTTATGCATGTTTCCAGAGTCTCTGCCTCGTTTAAACAAGGCATTAAAATTGTCAATTCCATTTTCCTCTACCCTCATCTTCATTAGTTTATAAATTTCACACACTTTATCAATCAGATACAATAACAAAATTCCTTCTATTGTTAAAATCAACGGATATGCACAGGATAAATACATATATGCCATAGCCGGAAATGCAGATATATGTGTATAACTCACACCCGCAATAAATAATATGTAGCTAAGTACAAGTCCGACAACAATAACAAAAAGCTGCACATATTTAAACCTCTTCCTCAGCAAGCCATATATAATATCTATGATTAAAACCACAAATGCGAATATAGATATATAATATATGCTTCTATTACATTTTTCATATAATGCAAAAACCTTATAAACGTATCCACATAGCCTGTCTATATATCTTATGTATGTGCGTTGAGGTCGCTCCGTAAAGTAATTTACATCATACAATGCCTGATTATGTGTCAACGTTTCCGTCATTTCTATCCTTGCCGCATCACTTGCCATATTAGTCGCATTACTGGCTGCAATTCCTATACCCGAAAAGCCTACAATAAAATTATTTGCATCCTTCATTGTACTAACAAGCAATTTGCTGTAACCCTTTCTCCAAGGTGACATAAGTGCCGACGGCATAGTGAAACGTTTATCAAGTCGTCCATCATTAATTGCTGATTCTATCTCGCAATAAACATTTTTATAGAATGACTCTGATGTGTGGGCATTTTCATAATATCCATAATCTGTGACTGCCTGTCTTAGTGTCCAATAAAACCATCCGTCCTCAACCTCTCCATCTCCAGGAGTCCTTCCACAGCCCTCCCAGTAATCCATTCTCGCATCCAAGCCTTCCCTGATGCTGTTTAACGTCGGACTAACGTCATATAATTGTTCAAGTTTTTTTCTGCTCACACTTACATACGGGATATTTTCCGTATCTTCAACCGAATACATTGCCTTGATTGCCTTTGAAAAATATGTGCCTGACGTATCAGTTACCGTATATATTCCATACACTTTATAGTTGACTATCGAAATTGTAAATGTTCCAAAGGCATAAATCAAAAATGGAATAAATAAAATTCCGACTTTAATCCATGTGTATTTACATTTTATTCCATGTTCTTTTATTACAAGTCCGGCTACTATAATAAAAGCACAAGCAGCAAATGGTATTATCCATATAAAATCGTCTCGTGTATATAAGGCTGCTGTCAAAGCAAAACCGCCAACAAGCATCCACTTAACCCATGCCTTAGCCTTACTCCTATATCGTATAAATACGGCAACAAAAGCTCCAATAACCATTAATTCAAAGCCTAATACAATTCCGTTTCGATAAACTCTCTGATAAGTCTCACTCGCCATTGATACAGGATTAAACAAAAGGAACAGATATAGCAATGTAAGCGGAATATCCTTTTTAAACAAAGGCCTTATAGCCAAAGAGAACATTATACATCCAAACGAATATATAATGCTCTCTATAGTAAGAAATGGTATTCCAGTTATACAACAGAAAGCAAGCAAAAAAGATAAGCCGGGTCCCTTGGATAAGGTGACAAAATCATATGTGCCAAGCCATCTTCCAGAAACCAGATTCATTGCTCTATCAATCATTAACCCATCATCTATTCCAGCATCCGGATTCGCAAGAATCGGAAAATTGTTGACAATCAATATTCGGACAAGCGCTACCCCAAAACAGCAATATAAAAGCCGTCTTATTTTCTTATCACTTTCCATTTGTATATTATCTCCCCTAATTTTTCTCTGCTTTTTTTACCAAATGTGTTCTATTTAATGCACTGATTAAAGCAAAGGCAGAAGCATCTATAATATCTGTCTTTATTCCAGCGCCCCAGGTTATTCCCTCTTTTCCTTCAACCTCAATTCCAACATATGCACAAGCCTGAGAATCAGAACCCATCTGAAGTGCATGCTCCTCATATGTAACAAGAGAAAATCTGATAGAGAAATGCTTCATTATAGCATTACTTATAGCATCAAGACGTCCATTTCCATGTCCGTGATATACCTTCTTGACACCATCAACATATATTGTTATCTCAGCATCAATTCCGTCTATCTGCTTGAAATGACACTCCTGAAGCTTAATGGTTGTCTCCTGATTTACATACTCATTCTTGAATATATCTAATACTTCCTGAGGTGAAAGCTCCTTGTGCTTGTGGTCTGATACATTTTTAACTGTATAGCCCAAATCCTCACGCATCTTTGCAGGAAGGTCAAATCCATATTTCTGCTCAAGTACAAATGCGATACCACCCTTACCCGACTGGCTGTTAATACGGATTACATCACCATCATACTTTCTTCCGATATCCTCTGGATTAAGCGGAAGATAAGGAACTGTCCACATATTGTCAGGATCATTTTCTCTGTACTTCATACCCTTGGCTATAGCATCCTGATGTGAACCGGAGAAAGCTGCAAATACAAGCTTTCCTGTATATGGTGAACGCTCATAAACATGCATTCTTGTAAGTCTCTCATATACCTCTGTTATATGTGGAATATCCGATAAATCAAGCTCTGGATCTACTCCATGTGTAAACATATTTATAGCAAGAGTAATGATGTCCACATTTCCTGTTCTCTCACCATTACCAAATAATGTTCCCTCTATTCTGTCTGCGCCTGCAAGTATTCCAAGCTCAGCATCTGCAACGCCACAGCCTCTGTCGTTGTGTGGATGAAGTGATAAGATAACATTCTCTCTGTCATGCATATTATTGCTCATATACTCTATCTGGCTTGCATAAACATGTGGAAGTGACATCTCTACTGTTGCAGGAAGGTTAATGATTACCTTTCTGTCCGGAGTAGGCTTCCATATATCTATTACTGCATTACAAACCTCAAGTGCATAGTCAACCTCTGTTCCCGTGAAGCTCTCCGGAGAGTACTCAAACTGATAATTAACATTGTACTGGTCAGCCAAATCATTGAGAAGCTTAGCTCCGTCTGTAGCAAGCTTAAGGATTTCCTCCTTTGACTTCTTAAATACCTGTGTCCTCTGTGCATATGATGTCGAATTATACAAATGAACTACTGCATTCTTTGCACCCTGTACAGCCTCAAAGGTTTTCTTGATTATATGCTCTCTTGCCTGTGTAAGCACCTGAATTGTAACATCATCAGGTATAAGATTCTCCTCAATAAGTGTACGACAGAATTTGTACTCTGTCTCTGATGCAGCAGGAAATCCTACCTCTATCTCCTTAAAGCCAATACGAACAAGTTCCTTAAAGAACTCTAACTTTTCCTCAAGACTCATAGGTACAATAAGTGCCTGATTACCATCTCTAAGGTCAACACTACACCACGCTGGTGCTTTGTCAATATATTCCTTGTTTACCCAATTTGTGCTCTGTACTGGTGGCATATAATAACCACGCTTGTAATGTTCAAAATTCTTCATGTCATACCTTCCTTTCTTTTACAACACATTTTGCTGCATATCTGTGATTTATGTGAAGACGTACACACAAAAAAATAAACCTGTGTCCCTATCCCTTAGAGACGCAAGTTTCTTACGCGGTACCACTCTAATTCATACTTATAAATGTATGCTCTCTCACAGATACGGACTTCTTAAGCCTTATATCCTCCTGCTATAACGGTCAGGTTCCGTCCATGTCTACTGATAACTGTGTTACCGTTCAACCGGCTGCTCTGAGGCGAGTTCAAAGCTAGTCTGACTCTGTCTTGCACCATCCGACAGCTCTCTGTATGTCTTTCGAGCCTCTACTACTCCTCTTCTCTGCATTTATAGATTAACATTATCATATAGAAGGTGATATGTCAACCAGATTTTATAAGGCTATAAATCAAGTCTAATAGGCAGTTGGTAGATAACCACTGACAGAAGGTATAACGCTTCCATCAATCGCATTTATCATAATCTGATGCACATAGATATTCCCCCCTGTTGTTACATACATTTTCCAGGCAGGAACAACCATAAATTCATGTGCACCATATTCATCAGCACAAATACAATAAACAAAGTCCACATTAGTGAAAACCGGATGCTCGTCATCCACATTCTTAGCCTCCTCAGCAAAGGTTTCCTTAATAACCGAAAAATCCAACAGCTGAACATTTTCAGTTTCAAGAGACCATTCAAGCGGAAAACAATATTTCATCCCAATTAAACCGCTATCATTAATATATAAGTCTATTGTTTCCAACTTGTTTCTGCCAATGTCCATTGTTTCCTCTCCATCAAAGCCCTCTATAACAATCTGCTTAGATTCATAATCCTCACCGGCAAAAAACATACCAGCATTATTTTTCAACATGACAGCACAGCATCCGTCAGCTATATGTACATACTTATCCTCTACATTACCCCAAAATAAAACATCATATGTTCTTGCAAGCTCAAATCCACTTATACCCATATCTTCAAGAAATTTTCCTGCTTCTTCTGTAATCTGTTCGCTGGTTCTTTTGTACAGGTTGTCTTCTGATGTATAACGCAGCTTCCCCGTATCGTATTCCATATCCTGTCCCCTTTCAGCACCCGTCAAACTGGGGACATTCATATTAACATCCTCGTTAAGAATTTCCCTCGTATCGGTTGGGAACAGCGAAATCGAAGTAATATATCCCTCTCCATCTGCAACAAAATCCACATCATAATTTATACCATTATATTTTATAACGTATGAATTTCCACTATAATCTTCTGCTGGAATATAACTGTCAGGCGCATTATTATATTTTTCTTTATATCCTTCTATCTCTGCCTGTAAATTTTCATCTGAAGGGCCTATATTTACAATACTTATTACGTCAACATCTGTATCTTTGTCTCCTTCATATTCATAAGGTATATACTCGTCATCAATATGTTCTAATTTAAATTCATTTTCATCAATCTTAGCCTGCCAGTATGACTTGGGCTTTGAGTCATCATCATTCTTATACACTTCACCCTCAGTCAGTTTATTAATAAATTCTTCCTTGTACTCATCAGTAAGCAAAATTGATTGTGTCTTGTACACATTAACTCTGGTAACATCCGGTACCTTTATCTCAGCATTTATATCTATTCCCTTCATGTTATCGCCGCCCTCAAGTTCCTCGTCCCATCTCTCAGGAACTCCAAGCCGCTCAGCCACACTGACACCTGACATGTCATTTGAAACAATTGTCTCATCTGCATCACTTGATGTAGCTACATCGCCAACTATATACTCAACTTTCCTTCTATTGTTACACCCAACAGACGAAACAAGCATAGATATACAGACTGTCACCGCGAATATCTTATTACCCCTTAACCTTTTCATAATATAATCCCCCATAATCCACAAGCAGTTTTCAGTTGCGTTAATCATATTATATCAGTCGCTAACGCAATCGTCAATTTATATTATACGTTTTTCACCAATTGTTGCGTTATCACATCAAATATGATAAGTTTGATATATACTTTTTAAGAAAAGAGGAATCACTATGCCTGCAATCACTAACGACTGGGCTGATGCCCTGGCTCCCGAATACAGGAAGCCTTATTACAAGCAATTATTTGATTTCGTAGGTCAGGAATATGCTACACATCAGATATTTCCACCTGGAGATGATATATTTAACGCCTTCCATCTGACACCTCTTGCAGATGTAAAATGCGTCATAATAGGACAGGATCCTTACCACAACGTAGGACAGGCACACGGCCTTTGCTTCTCAGTAAAGCCCGACGTAGAGATACCACCATCACTCGTCAACATATATAAGGAGCTGCATGATGACCTTGGCTGCTATATTCCTAACAACGGATATCTCGTCAAATGGGCTAAGCAGGGGGTTCTTATGCTTAATGCTGTTCTCACGGTAAGAGCACATCAGGCAGCCTCACATCAGGGAAAAGGCTGGGAGGAATTCACCGACGCAGCTATAAGGATTGTAAACAAGCAGGACAGGCCTATAGTATTTTTACTGTGGGGAAGCTTTGCACAGAAAAAGGCGGAGATGCTCGACAATCCAAATCACCTCATACTAAAGGCACCTCATCCGTCACCACTATCAGCATACAGGGGTTTCTTTGGCTGCCATCATTTTAGCAAGGCCAATGAATTCTTAGAGCAGCATGGTGTAGCACCTATCGACTGGCAGATTGAAAATATATAACAGAGGACACAACAATGGAAATATATATAGTTCGCCACGGAGAAACTCTGTGGAACAAAGGAAAACGTCTACAGGGACGTACAGATATAGAGCTTAACGATTACGGAAGAGAGCTTGCAAGAAAAACAGGCGAGGCACTTATGGACACCGAGATAGATGTCATATACTCAAGTCCTCTAAAAAGAGCCTATGAGACAGCTAACTTAATAAGGAACGGACGTGACATAGAGATTATAACCGATGACCGGATAAGAGAGCTGTGTTTCGGATGCTATGAGGGTGAGAACTTCTCAGAGCTTATAAAGGATGGCAATCTCACCTTCAAATACTTTTTTAAGCAACCTGAGCTTTATGTCCCTGCACCTGATGGCGAGACGCTCGAACATCTGATTGAGCGCGCAGGCAATTTTATGCAGGAGGTAATAGAGCCTCTTGCCAAGGATAATACAAGAGTTATGATTGTAGCCCACGGTGCACTAAACAAGGCTATAATGACATACATCAAAAAACATGACATATCCAAGTTCTGGTCAGGCGGGCTTCAACAAAACTGTAATGTAATGATTGTTGACTACACCAACGGGGTCTACAAAATTATTGATGAGACTCATTTGTTTTACGAAGAAACGCAGCAGGGATAAGTCCTATCATAAAAGGAACAATCCATGTAAAGAAACGATATATCACTATGGCTGCTGCCACATATTCACCGTCAGGTATAATTCTTCCAAAGAATACCGCAAACACAAAATCAAGTGTTCCAACGCCTGACGGTGCAATCATTACACACCCAAGCATATTACACACAGCCATAAGCATTGTGCAGACAAAAATATTCACATTATAATCCCCTACAAATAAAATTCCAGGTATAATATACCAGCAGTTAAGCTTTATGACATTGAGAATTATAACCTGTAAAAATAATTTCTTATCCTTCCATATAAGCCTTCCCTGATTTTGAAGATTATCTATGGCATTTTGAGCATCATCAAGCTTCTTATATAGCTTCCACTTCTCTTTTACAAGCTTTCTGGCAATAAACATCACCAAATCAGATATCCTCTTTGAGACAGTTATCATAAATAAAAACAGACTTATAAGTGATATAACAATAACTCCGGCAAGCATATATCCGGCATAATCAAGAAGCTCACGCTCACCAAAGATAAGCAGGCCTATAAATGATATAACTCCCATTATTCCTATTGTAATCTTCTGAAACGTATACTGTGCTATGGACATTCCCGTTCCCTCAGAAACACGTATTCCATTCTTATTATAATAATAAAGCTGCGCGATACCATTTCCGCTTCCGAGCGTTGCAAGACGATAAAACGCACACATATACGCACAGCTTATTCCCTTTGCTATGCTAAGTCTCGCCTCACCAGTAGATGTCATCCTTCCAATTATCGCCCCCTCGGCAATAAAATAAAGATTGGCAAGAATAAGACACACCACAAGCATCCATACAGGTATCTCGTGAAGCTCGTCTATTGCCTCACGCATAAAATCCTGATTTTTAAAACAGGCAAATGCGAGCAATCCAAGTATAAGCACCCATTTGATTACATTTCCAAGTATTTTGTTCTGACGATGCTTCTTATCATCGTTTTTCTCCATACTATTCCCCATAATTCATCCTTCCAGATTAACTAAAGCATCATAATGTATGCCACTTTATAAAATTATCTATCACTAAGGTTTCCAATTCACCATTGTTATAAAGATAGGACAGGTAACCTCTCACTATTGCACCCTCAATAGTATATCTGTATAAATTCGTACGCATACCGCTTCTATTATAGATAGTGCTGTATATCTCCTCAAAGCTTGTCGGTTTCTCACATATATCCTTGATTATAGCAATTATATTCATAACACTTGACCTGTTAATAGAGACAAGTCCCGATATATCATTTACAGGCTGTGCATGATAGGGAACAAACACCGAGGCATTCATACGCTCTAACCTGTCAAGTGACTCTAAATACTCACCTATATCATAGATATAAGATAGCGAGCTGTGTGATAACGTCTGTTCTGAAATAACTGCATCTCCCACAAATAAAACATCATCCGATGTACGAACTCCTATCATCGCTATGCAATGTCCCGGAAATGCTTCAGTCGAAAGTCCATCAGGGAGCTCATAATCCTCAATGGCAAGTGCATCTGTTGATGTCGTATAAAAATAGTGCGTGAGGATATCCTGCACAGGACTTGCCCCCCACAGCATGGCAGGGCATACATCATAATTTGCTATTAGTGCCGCATTTGGCTTAGTAGACAGAATAACGCAATCGTACTTTTCTTTAAAGAAAGAATTTCCACCGCTATGGTCAGCATGATAATGAGTATTTATTATCATCCTTACATAGAAATTATTATCACAAAGTAACTTATCTATCTCAGCAGCGACCTCATCATCAAGACCTGAATCTATAAGACATACAGGGATTTTATCTGCGTAAATATCCGGCTTATCTGCTTTGTCAAGCACATATACTCCCACATGGAACATCCCCGATACATAATACGTTCTTTCACCTATCTGTTTTAACTCCATCTATCATCATCCTCTGTCTTAAATCATCAATTCTGATAAAGCACATCCTCCTGCTTTATCACAGGATATCTTATAAGCTTATTATCCGAAAGATTTTCCTTGTTCATATCAACCGCGGTAATCCTGCGATTATCATAGGTTGTGTAATAGTATATTCCACGCGTGGCATTACAACAAGAGGTATATAGCGTAATTTCATATTTTCCGTCATCCACCTCGCAACAGCCTCTCTGCTGCTCCACGCTTCCAAGTATATGGAAGAACTGGCTCACACTTCCATTTTCTGTCTCGTCAGAGATTGAATTAAGCTTCGTAAATGCTACACGGACAAATCTTGACGTTGAGGATAAATCTCCCGGCAGTCCAAGTGCTCCCATTCCACGACTATAATAGCTTAACTCAAGCTTATCCGAAAATGTATTTACCGGCTGCTTTGTCGTAAGATGCATATATTTGTTAAGCTCAAACATCTGAATATTAAAAGGCGGATTATTCGTCAATACACCAACAGGGTTGTCATACACATGTAAACCGTCAGCCATGCACTCAATCGTAATCGAGCTGTCCTTATCAGCTATAATCCAGTGAAGCTTAGCCACAGGGTACATATCACTAAAAGGTGTTCCCACAAGCCGCATATTTAAAAGAAGTTTTTTTGCACTGTCAACAGAATCACACTGTCCTAAAATCCATGGGATAAACTCAAACTGTGCTACATTATTATAGCCGTCAGCAACCTCCTGATACTCCGCATTTCCGACAAAATTAAGTCCTGCCATACCAACGCCCTTTTCATTAATTGCATCGTAATAAAGAGGGTAATCGTCTGCCACATGTGCCATTCCTATTATTGCAAAATGCGTATCTATCGAATCCATATGCTTAAAGCTTAGCTTGTAATTTCTTGGAGTTATGGCAATCTCATCACCATACGAAAATTCATAGTCGAGCGTTCTTCCAAAATAAAAATCCTTTGTCTTATATGTTGCCGCTGTACACATCATTAATTCCTCCATTCAATCTTTTTCTTGATGCCATTACAAGAAGTATGATTCCAACAACAGTAAATAATACACCCACAAATCCAAATAAAGCTATACCAAGGGTTGAACCTCCACGCGAACGGACATCATACGGATTATCAGGATCATAGTATACCGTTAACTTTTTCCCTTCACGCATACCGGATGTGTAATATCCGAGGTCTGCACCGCTTATGTACTCACCATCATCTGTAGTATAGCTCACATATACATCGTATCTGGTTTCCCACCTATTGTCTAAATCATCATATTCCTGATAAGAATATATGGAATCTATGACTGCCCTTGTTTTAATTGCACTTCCAAAAAATCTTGAATTTGAAATTCCAAATACAACTGCTATTACCACAAACGAAATTCCTAAAATGGTAAATATCGCACCTACAAATCTATATGTCTTTGATTGGTTGTTATTTCTGTACATTTTTTAAATCCCCCCTAATTTGATTTATTATCCTCTCTTAACTTAATTACCATATCATATATCTCAGGATGTCTCTGTTTCAAATGTTCATCCAATATATGTCTGCGCTCCTTAAATCTCTCTGCGAGCTCCGGATGTTCTCTCATTATACGCTCATGTACCTGCCTTCTATGCTCCTCAAAGTGTGCTGCCAATGTTTTCTCATCCTTACCTGAAACATGTACAATCTCTTTTAAATGCTCCTCCAAATGCTCAAGCCACTCATCCTCGTCAAGCTCCTCCATGTGAGACCATTTGCTGTGAAGTAGCTTATCGACATCTCCAGTCTGCTTTAGCTGTTCTATCTGAATTGCTATCTGTTTTTCAATCTGTGTCTCAGTCTCAGAGCCAAACGCCCATACTATTTCCTGAACTCTGTTGTCTGCCCTCTTTCTTGATGCACTTTTCTCCTCGTTGTCAACATCACCGTCAAGCGGATATGGCCGGTTTATTCCCATGTCCTTTAACGCTATATGTGTCGTCCTTCGCACACAGCCCTCTTCGATAAGATACCCAAGCCCCAGCTTGCGAAGCTGCTCATTTACACCTGATATATGCTCTGTCATGTAGAATTTAATTCCACGCTGTTTAAGGTTCTTATACAGTATCTCTATGCAGTCGGCAGCAGTTATGTCTATACTTCCAATGCCTCCGGCATCTATTATAACTGCCTTTGTGTCAGCCTTTATATGGCTCTCTATATCTCTCTGAAAGACATTCACATTTGCAAAGAAAAGATTACTGCTAAATCTGTATATAAGAACTCCCGACACGGGATGTATCTGTCTGCTCTCCCGCAAATCCCTGAAATGCTTGTGTCCCGGCTGTATTCCAAGGAAGCATCTTGAAGGCTTGGACGTTCTTATTATCACCTCGGTAAATGAAAGTATTATTCCTATAAGTACTCCGTTTATTGTTCCAAGCATAAGCACGCCAAAAAATGCGCCGACAAATATAAAAAACTCTGTCCGGCTCACCCTCCACAATCTCGCTGCAAGGTCAAACTCTGTCGCGCCTAAGAGTGCCGATATAACAATAGCGGTAAGAACCGGTACAGGCAGATAGCCTATAAAGCCGGTTCCACACAGAAGAAGCACAAGCATTGATAAGCCTGCAACCAGACCTGTAAGCTGTGTCTTTGCCTGATACTGCTCTCCCATCGCTGTACGTGAAACCGAGCCATTTATAGGGCAGCAGCCGGTAAATGAAGCGATAAGATTACCAAGAGAAAATGCAAGTATCTCCTGATTGTCATTTATATGGTAACCGTTCTTCTGTGCAAAGTTATTCTCTGCAAGGAGTGTCTCAGCCATTATTACAACTGCAACAGAAAGACTTATTGTTACAGCTTCCCTTATAGAAACGACGCTAAAATCCGGCACTGAAAAATGCGGCAGTCCCGTGTTTACCTTACTTAACGTAATAACCCCAAGTCTTCTTATATCGGTGCACGCTGTCATAACTGCACCTGCTACCATAAGCAAAACTGCCATAGGAAACTTAGGGATAAATCGCTTTGCTATTAACAATATGGCTAGTGAGACAAGTCCAAGAATAACTGATGGAACATTTATAGCAGCTGCCGTATCTACAATATGAGCTACAAGCTCTGGCAATTCTCCTGTGCCTGCATTTCCACCCATAAGCTTTGGCACCTGCATGAGAATGATAGTCGTACATATTCCTGTTATAAATCCGCCCATAACCGGAGCAGAAATATAATTTACGAGTTTTCCCGCTTTCATAAAGTAAAACGCAAGAAGCCACAGTGCAACAAAGAATGTAAGCACCGGAACAACCGCTATCGCCTCGTCTGAGCCGGAGCTTATTCCAAGTCCTGCAATCGCAGAGCCTATAAGAGCTGCCGGTGCAGCATCAACTCCAAATATAAACTGTGGTGATGTCGAAAACAGTGCAAATATTATAATAGGAAATACCGAGCCATACAACCCATATACAGCAGGAAGCCCTGCAATCTGCGCATATCCCATTGATATAGGAATCGAGACAGCCATAATAATTACACCCGCCAATAAATCCTTCGGCAGATTTTTTTTATCATAGTTTCTAATTGTCTTTGCAAGCTTTATCGACATAAAAGTACTCCCCCAAACTTTAATCAACTAAGTTAGTAACCCATACGCCCTTCTTGATGAGTATATATCCAACAATAACCTTTATCATGTCAGCACTCTGGACAATCGCATACACTCCAAGCACAGGAACGCCTGTAAACCTTGAAAGTAAAAATGCCATAGGGACAGGAACTATCCATGTAAATACGCTGTCAAACAGGAAGGTGATAACTGTCTTTCCTCCTGACCTCAATGTAAAATATAAAACATTTAAGAAGCCCTGTAATGGGAAAAACAGTGCTGTGATAACTATAAACCACTGTCCAAGACGCCTTACCTCATCTGATGTATCGTAACAGGCAGGGAACGCCTTTGAACATAGTATCAGCACCGCTGTCAGTATCATGCAAAGCGCACCTGTAAACCACATAAGCTTTGTAGAGTTCTTCTTGGCATCATCAAATCTTGATGCACCAAGATACTGACCTATTATAATTCCAACCGCATTTCCCATTGCGACAAATACAACATTGAGCAAATTACAGATTGCATTTGATATATTTAATCCTGCGACCACCTGCAAGCCTCTCATCGAATAGCACTGTGTGAGTGCAGCCATTCCTCCTGCCCACAGGAACTCATTTAAGAATATAGGAATTCCCTTTTTGATAACTATATTCATCTCTCTAAGCGGCACTCTTATAGTCCTGTAAATTCCATTTAAGAATGTATGCTTTTTCTTCTTTGCGTGAGACCACACAATAACTACTGTCATCTCCACAAATCTCGCCAAAACAGTTGCTATTGCCGCACCCCTTACGCCAAGTCTAGGGAATCCAAGCTTTCCATATATAAGCAAATAATTAAACACCACATCAACGATAACCGATATCACTCCAGCTATCATAGGCTTTAAGCTCTCGCCAGTTTCCCTAAGACTGCTGGCATATATCTGCGTTATCGCAAAAGGCACAAGTCCGATAAGCATAATATGTAAATACTGTAAACCATAATCAAGCGTTGCCGCTGCATCTATATCACTGGCTGTTCCGTGAAGATAGAGCCCAATCAGGCTGCTTCCGCCAAATATAAATGCACTAAGTCCGGCAACGACGCAAAACAGACATATCCACAGCTTTAATCTGAATATATTCTGAAAGCCCTTCATGTTGCTCTGTCCATAATATTGTGCTCCATATATTCCCGGTCCTGACAAGCCGCCAAATATAGCAAGGTTGAAGACGAATATGAGCTGTCCCACTATTGAAACACCTGTCATACTCTCTGTTCCAAGCTTTCCAACCATAAGATTATCCACAAGGCTTACAGCGTTGGTTATTCCATTCTGAATCATCATAGGCACTGCCAAAAGTAGCGCCTTTTTGTATATCTCTCTATTCTCGTTCATTTATCTATATCCTCTTTTTTACTATAACAATAGTAAGATACCCAAGCTGTGCCTGATTGCAAAGCTCATCAAGTCCATACATGACCTTCTCACCAGGCAGCCCACACTCAGATACCGCGTATACAAGAAGACTTCCACCCTGCGACTTAACCATATCATTCTCTGTATTAAGAGCCGCCTTCAGCTCATCAAGCTTACGTCCGGATTTCATATACACTCTTGTTCCGGTGTACTCCATAGCCTTTTTTACATCATAGGTGGCAGGAATAATGTGTATCTCCTCGTCCTTATCTCCAAGAGATATGCCAAGTCTCGCTGCCACCGCACAAAATGAGGTTACTCCGCTTATTATATCCGCACGTCTGCCTGACTCTGCAACTCTTCTGTGTATATAATGATAGGTCGAGTACACACACGGATCACCTATCGTCAAAAACACCAGACTTTTTCCTTCATCAATAAGACCTATTATCTCCTCAAATGCATTATCCTGAGCCTTTTTTAGTATAGCCTCATCCTTGGTCATAGGAAATGACATTAAACGTATTTCCTTATCGTCTATATCTCCGTATATATCCTCATATGCTGCCTTTGCAATCTTATACGCATAGCAGTCATCCTTATTCTCATTAGGAAGAAGTATTATATCACAATCCCTTATAGCTTTTATAGCATTTATGGTAATTAGCCCGGCATCCCCCGGTCCTACTCCTACTCCTGTTAATCCTTCCTTCATCTTCTGTATCTCCCGTAAATTTATATTTTATCAATCCTGTAAAGGGGCTCTCCCACGGAAACATCCCCTGTGGCAATTATACTAAGCTTCTCATTATCGCCAAGCTCCGTACAGACAACCGGTGTCTCCACAGATGGCGCATGCTCCTTTAGATATTTTATATCAAATGTTATTAATCTGTCACCCTTTTTTACACTCTGTCCTGAACTTACATGGACTGTAAAGCCTTCTCCATTAAGCTTGACTGTATCTATTCCAATATGCATAAGCATACTTACCCCTGTATCAGTCACAAAGCCTATAGCGTGTTTGGTGTCAAATACAAATTCCACCGTTCCATCTGCCGGTGCATATAATACATTATCGGTAGGTGTGACAATCATTCCGTCACCCATCATTTTACCTGCAAACGCCTCGTCACTTGACGCCTCAAGCATGTCAGCCTTACCTGTAAGCGGACTATATATAATAACACCATCGTCACATTTCTCAAGGTAATCTTCGAGGTCAGATTTTATAACGGTAACCCTTGGTCCATAGATAATCTGAACCCCATTTCCCTTTCTTATTACTCCGCTTGCTCCTGTCTGCTTAAGAATTGCCTCATCTACAAGCTGAGAATCAACAACAGTACATCTAAGTCTTGTGGCACAGCAGTCCACGTCAGAGATATTTGCCTTTCCACCAAGTCCTGCAACAATATCCCTCGATATCTCATCTCCGTCTGTATCGTTATATTTGATATTTTCTGCGCCTGATTTTTTCTCATTTACATCTGCTCTGGTGTACAGCTTTACAGGGGCAGATATATCACGTCCCGGTGTTTTTAAATCAAGCTTCCTTATGAGGAACGCAAACAGGATATAATATACTACAAAATATCCCACACCTACAACAACTATCCATAGCCAGCTCGTCTTGGCATTTCCCTGTAATATTCCAAACAGGAATAAGTCTATAAGACCACCAGAGAATGTCATACCTACTCCGACGTTCAGCATATGCATAAGCATGTATGCAGCACCCGCAAATATACAATGTATACCATACAACAACGGTGCAACAAATAAGAATGTAAACTCAAGTGGCTCTGTTATACCTGTGAGCATTGACGTTAAGGCTGCTGACATAAGCAGTCCTCCGACTTTTTTTCTCTGCTCTGGCAATGCTGTCTTGTACATGGCAAGTGCCGCACCCGGAAGTCCGAATATCATAAGCGGGAACTTACCCGACATGAACCTTGTGGCAGACACAGTAAAATGTGTGACACTCGAATCCGAGAGCTGTGCGAAGAATATATTTTGTGCGCCCTCGATAACCTGTCCAGCAACCTCAAAGGTACCGCCAACACCAGTCTGCCAGAATGGCAGATAAAATACATGGTGAAGTCCAAATGGTATGAGCAGTCTCTCCATGAAACCATACACCCATGTTCCCACATATCCTGAGCGTAAAACAATATCTCCAACCGCATATATTCCGCTCTGAATAACAGGCCATATAAAATACATGATTATTCCCACAACAAGGAACACCAATCCGCTTATTATCGGTACAAATCTCGTTCCACCAAAAAAAGACAAGACCTGTGGCAACTCGATTCTGTAGAATCTGTTGTGAAGTGCCGCAACGCCTAGTCCAACTATAATACCACCAAATACTCCCATCTGCAATGAAGTGATACCACATACATCTGCACTAGCGCCAGCTAAAAGCTCACCCACTCCGCCATTTATGTCTATCATGGCACTTATGGATGCGTGCATTATGAAAAATGATATCGTTGCCGCAAGTGCAGCAACCTCCTTTTCCTTCTTAGCCATGCCTATCGCAACTCCCATCGCAAATATTATCGGGAGATTTGCAAATACTATGTTTCCCGCAGCGTTCATAACCTGCAATACCGCATTTATCACAGTACCCGGTCCCATGATTTTCATAAGTCCATATGTCTTTAGCATGGTCTCATTGGTAAATGAACCGCCTATTCCGAGCAATAATCCTGCAACAGGCAATATGGCAATAGGAAGCATGAAGCTTCTGCCAACTCTTTGAAGTATTCCAAATATTTTATCTTTCATTTTTTTGCCCTCCTATCTAGTAAATATGTGCTAAATAGGAGGGGATTATTCATTTTCTAGCTTTGTGAAACCCGCTTGGTCTTAACAGTTGCTATCGCAAATAACACTATGCATAAAGCCAATAACATAAGCATATAAGGTACTGCCTCCACCAAGCCTCCAGTCCTTTGCATTATCTCTATTCCCTTTGCAATCCAACGATTTGGGAAGCATGCGCCAATCACCTTTAAGGATTTTGGCATGAATTCATATGGGAACAGCAAGCCTGAGAATAGTGCCATAGGCATAATTATAAATGAGCCAAATACCCACAGACTGTCCTCTGTCTTAACAAGTGCGCTTGCACAAAGACTTATGGCAACAGCTAACAGGTCTGCTAACCACATCATAATAAGGTAACCAACTGTATATTTCATTCCAAAATCAAAGTTAAACAGATGACCTATTACGAAGAATAATGTTGTTCCAAATGCAAGACTTAAAAAGTATACTGACGACATACCTGCAAGATATGCACCCTTGCTTATTCCACTTAAAAAGATTCTGTCTCTTATCTTGTTTCTTCTCTCCTCAATTATCAAGTTTCCAAGCAGCATAGCTGAGGTCAGTGTCTTAAATATCATAAATGCAAGAGTTGTGCTTATATTTATACCCTTTTTCTTAACCTTATTGACATGAACTATGTCATTGTCTGAAGCTTTGTCAAGGTTAGTTCCCATAACAACAGCCTCAACAGCAGACTCTATCTCCGAGCCGCCAACTGTTATAACCTGTGCCACAGGACTGTTAGTTTCAGGATTATCCATAATCACAACAGCAACCTCTATATTACTGTTCATCAATTTGTCGTTCAGGTCTTTCTTCTTAATTTCCTCAACCCTTACACCGTCAAGACCATTTAATGAATCAACTATATATTCCGAGCTCTCGTAGGATGACTCGTTACATATGCCAATCGAATGTTCCTTTGTATATGGCAACAGCACAGACATTAACAAAAACAACAAAACAGGCTGAAAAACTATTGTCATTATAAATTCCTTGTTAGTTTTAAATACCGCAAAAGTATTTTTCATTACTGCTAACATTATGCTACCACCTCCTCTTTCTTATCCTTTTTATCATCTGTTTCCTTTACAATCATAACCACATGCTTCTTTTTCTCTCCAACCGCGATTAAGAGGAACATGATAAATGCAAGTCCGATAGATATAAGCGCACTGTATAAGGTCTTTTTGTCAAGAATATCATTATACAGACTTATAAGAGCCTGATTTGTCCAGTAAAGAGGGCTTATCTTAACCAAAAGCTTTAGCACCGGTATATTCTCAAGCAGGTAAACTGGTGTTACCGAGCCGCCCAGATAAGCAGATAGCATAGTTATCAAAAATACCATATCCTGACTTATAGCCTTGTTCTTTCCCTTAAGTCCGAGAACAATAGCCATAAGAATTGCAAATGTATTGTGCAGCAGTAACAAAAGAAGCATCCATCCTATCTTATCTCCCCATTTTACGCCGAGCACAACTGTCGAAAACGTAAACGATATCAAAAGCTGCAAAGCTCCCGCTATCATTCCTACCACTATCTTCAAGCCTAACATTCCCCATATTCCGCCCTTGGAAATGCGGTATCTTATTATAGTCTGGTGCTCTCTCTCATCATATATTGAAAGTGACACACCTACGCTTAGCATCATAAGAGTAAATGCAAGAGCAGTAAATGTATAGTAAGCATAAGAGTCTACATCACTTACCTTTACCTCTATATTATTTGAGACAACTATCGGATAGTTCTTTATATTTTCTATCTCATTTTGTGCCATCTCCACGAACATAGTTCTTATAAGCTTTCCGCCCTCAGTCTCATTATAAGGGGAACGATAGTAATCATAGCCATCAGCATTTACAGTAATCACTCCGTATGCCTTGCTCTTCTCAACATCCTTTTTAGCCTGCTCTATATCGTAAACACGCTCAAAACAAACTCCGGTAGCCTCAGTAAGTCTTTCGATTATCACATTTAATCTGTCTACATATTTTCCGTCTTCCACATTCAGATAATAGAATTCCTTGCCATCATCAAATGTTCCATAATCCGCACCTATGTAATCCTTAAGAGCCACACTGAACAAGCCTATAAATAACAGTGGAATAACTACCACAAACGCCCAGTTTACCTTGCTTGAAAAGTAAACCTTAAGCTCCTTTTTCATCAATTCAAAAAACATAAGCTTCTCCCCCTTAATCCCTGAGTTCTTTTCCGGTCAGAGCAAGGAATACTTCCTCTAAGCTTGTTTCCTGTGTAATGCCATCCATATGCATGTTATCTATTATCTCTGATTTTGTACCTGCGGCAACAACTTTACCATGGTCAACTATTGTAAGCTTATTACACAACGCCTCAACTTCAGGCATATAATGTGTTGTATAAATAACAGTTGCCCCCTGTTCATTTAGCTGTCTTACATTCTCAAGAATTCTGTTTCTCGACTGTGGATCTATACCAACTGTAGGCTCATCCATGATGATTAAGTCCGGCTCATGTGCTATTCCGCAGGCCATATTAAGTCTCCTCTTCATACCTCCTGAGAATTCCTTTGATTTCTTATTTCTCACATCCGTAAGGCCAACAAAATCCAGAGCCTTGTCAACCTGCTTCTTAAGCTTATTTCCCTTGTATCCGTACAACGCACAGAAAAATGATATATTTTCCTCAGGTGTAAGGTCAGGATATATAGCCAAATCCTGTGGAACATATCCTATATGTCTGCTCCACTGTCTTATATTTTTTCCATCCTCAAATTCAATGCTTCCGCCATCAATATTGAGCAAGCCCAAAATACAATTAATTGTTGTACTCTTACCAGCTCCGTTTGGACCTAAGATACCGTGAATCTCGCCCTTTTCTACACTAAGGCTCAATCCGTCAACGGCAACCATATCAGCGAATACCTTTTTTAGATTATTAATTTTTACTATTGACATAATCCCTCTCCTCATAAAAAAATGCAGTTAGTTTTGTTTAACTAACTGCATTATAGTCTATTATATTTAAATTGTCTATTAATTTTATATTTACTGCTCAGGCACTACAGCAAAGAATATTAAATCCTCATCTCCATTATTCATCATGGAAT
>CAVELH010000007.1:27444-30121 GCA_963616385.1 bacterium
TGACTGTGTCCCTTCGGACAATAGTGACATCCGCCTGCCGAAACAGTCTCCGTTCCATCATCATATATAAACTCGGCTGTTCCGCTAAGTACATATATGACCTCGCTGTTTGTCTCATGTGAATGTAATCCTATAGATGAACCCGGCTCTAATCTTCCATGCATAATCTTAATCTCATCAGCAGAGTATCTCTTAGCGTTATATGCACCTTTTCCACCCTTGAATTCCGGAAGCCTTTCCTCATCCATATTGTTAAAATCTATAACCATCTTATTTGTCCTCCTCTAAATCAAGTCCGTCTACAATAGCCTTTAATGCATCAGCGGATGCCTTAAGCTTAAGTGCCTCCTCACCGTTAAGCTCTATCGGTATATCAGCCTCAACTCCGTTTGCACCAACTATAACCGGCATACTTAACACAACGTCATCTAACTCATACTGTCCATGCATCATATGTGATACCGGAAGGATTGACTTCTCATCGCACATGATGACCTCGCATATTCTCCTTACAGCCATTGCAATTCCGTAATATGTAGCGTGCTTCTTATTAATAATCTCATAGGCACTGTTCTTAACCTTCTCGGCTATTTCCTCTGTATTCTCACGGTGCTGGTAATGTCCTCTCATTTCACAAAATCTGCTAAGCTCCACACCTGAAACTGTTGCTGACGACCACACAACTACCTCACTGTCTCCGTGCTCGCCAACTATGAATGCATGCACGCTACGGCTGTCAACTCCTAAATGCTCGCCAAGCTGATACTTAAGTCTTGCCGTATCAAGAACTGTTCCTGAGCCAATTACATGCTCCTTAGGAAGTCCTGAGAGCTTCTGTGCTACCTGTGTAAGTATATCAACAGGATTGGCAACAATGAGTAAGATTCCATCAAAGCCGCTATCCTTAATCTGCGGGATAATAGATTTGAATATTGCAACATTTTTATTTACAAGGTCTAATCTTGTCTCTCCCGGCTTCTGTCCTGCACCTGCTGAAACAATAACTATAGCCGCATCTGAAAGGTCACTGTAATCGCCTGCATATATCTTAGCTGGTCTTGCAAATGGAACACCGTGGCTTATATCCATAGCCTCGCCCTCTGCCTTGTCTTTATCTGCATCTATAAGAACAATCTCTGAGAAGAGACCACTCTGCATCAGTGCAAATACTGACGCTGAACCCACAAAGCCACAGCCTATCATTGCCGCTTTTCTCTTGTTAATTATATCACTCATATCATTTACCCCTTTCCATAATATTTGTGCTTATATTATAACCTTTCTTCCTATTACTAACAATAAGGAAAATCTGTTTACTTATCCGTAAAGTTATTATACAATGTAACAGATACTTTCTAAAAACAAACATTTATGGGGGAAAACATGAAAAACAATCACAAACGAACATCATTCGGCAGCCGCTATGGATTTATCCTCGCATCAGTAGGCTCTGCGGTTGGAATGGCAAATGTCTGGGGATTCCCAAACAAAATGGGCAGCAACGGTGGAGGTGCTTTCCTTCTTATCTATTTACTTTTTATATTTTTATTCAGCTATGTAGGACTTCCGGCAGAGTTTGCCATAGGAAGATGGTCAAAGACAGGAACTCTCGGTTCTTACGAAAATGCATGGGCTTCAAGAAACAAAAAAGCAGCACCCTTCGGACGTGCATTAGGATGGCTTCCTCTCTGCGGTTCACTCTGCATTGCAATAGGATATTCTATTATACTCGCTTATGTGCTTAAGGCTTTTATTGACTCAGTCTCAGGACTGTTAATGAACGTAAATACAGCAGAGTGGTTTGACTCATTTTCCACAAAGGGCTTTTCCGTTGTTCCACTACACGCCTTTGTAATAGTTGGTACTCTGCTCACACTTATATTTGGTGCAAGCAGTATTGAGAAGAGCAATAAGATTATTATGCCTCTATTCTTCGTAATATTCCTTATACTTGCTGTGCGTGTGGCTTTCCTGCCTAACTGTATTTCAGGTTATAAGTTTATGTTTATACCCCGCTGGGATGCATTAAAGAATCCTTCTGTATGGATATGTGCTATGGGACAGGCATTTTTCTCACTGTCCGTTACAGGAAACGGAATGATTACTTACGGTTCTTACTTAAGCGACAATGAGGATGTTGTGTCTGTTTCAAGGCAGACCGCTTTATTTGATACTATTGCCGCTCTTGTGGCTGCCTTAGTTATCATACCTGCCTGTTTTGCATATAATGTCGATGTCGGAGCAGGTCCAAGCCTACTCTTCATCACGCTGCCATCGATTCTTCAGGATATTCCTCTCGGCAGGTTATTCGCAGTGCTTCTGTATGCCGCTATGATTTTTGCCGGAGTAAGCTCTCTACAGAATATGTTTGAGGCGGTTGCCGAATCATTGCTACATCGTTTCCCTAGAATCAACCGCACTATCGCACTCGCTATCATATGTGTGCTATGCTTCGGTGCAGGCGTGGGCATGGAGGCAATAAGCCGCTGGGGTACATGGATGGACCTTGTATCTATCTACATCATACCTATTGGAGCTACCCTTGGAGCAATCTCATGGTTTTATATCATGCGAAAGGAAGATTTATTTGAAGCTATCAATATCGGAAGCAAGAAGAAATATGGCAAGATATGGTATATAATGGGACGTTATATGTATGTGCCTATTTCCATAATAC
>CAVELH010000008.1:0-23235 GCA_963616385.1 bacterium
CTCCATAGCCTTTGAAAATACATACCCTTCCCCTGCATCAGGTGATGTACAATGATAATCAAAATCTGATTCTCCAAGAGTTCTTCTGCTTACTGCCTCATAGCAGCGTTTCCTGTCCCTGCATCCAAATGAACAACACTCGTTACATAAAAATTCCACCTTATTTTTCTGTTCTTCTGACATCTGGTTTAATTTTTCAAAGCTTTTATTAAGGCGAAAATCTGGTACAACATAGAGAAAATCATCCCTGTTTACCTCATGTAAGAATTGAGAAAAATCAGTCAACACCTTGGTTGTTGATGAAACAAAATATAACTTTGGATATTTCTCCTTTATATAATCAAGCAGCAAATCTGAATGGATAATAACGCCATTTTTTATTGTCCTGCATTGCTCAAACATATAACATAAATCATTGCATTTTTTATCTGCAAGATGTTTCTCGCAAAGCAGGGAATTGCTGAATGTAAGTCTTGCCGAGATTCCATAATTCTTCATCAGTGCCAGAACCTCCTCCGGCTTACAATTCTCGATTTCTATACGTCCTCCTCCCCATATACAATCCGAGGGAGAACCATATATAGAGCCTATATCACACCATTCATAAAAGTATTCCCTGTGCTCATAAAATAATGGCAAAAATCTGCTATACAGCTCATAGAACTCAAACAGCCCCGGAAGATGATAATATGCAGTTTTTGTATTACTCATATCTGACTTACAGCTCATTTTCTATAATTCCTCTATATAATTTATTCATAGGCACAATATATCTTAATGTTACACTGTTATCTCTATCTGATTATTCTCTATTGCCAAAATACAGCTTTCGTAATATCCATCCCCTGTTGTCCTTGGTCCACTTACTACCTCATATCCATCGTTCTTTAGTTTTCTGGTCAATTCATCCACCTTCTCCCTGCTTCCCACACTAAATGCAATATGTGCATATCCTGTGCGTGAAAGAGACTTTGGCATGTCATCCATCTGTAGTTTTTTCATTATTTCAAGTCTGGCTCCATCATCAAACGATAAAAAATACGAACGAAAATCTGTTTTGGAATTGTGATATCCTGCATTTGATTTGGCATCTAAATATTTAATAAAAAATTCTCTTGTCTTTTCCAAATCATTTACATACATTGCTATGTGTTCTATCTTCATGATATTTCTCTTAACCTCTGATTTTATCATATTTTCTCAATGCTTTAGTGCTATCTAACTGTCTCCCACCATCAAATATAATATTTTTCAACCGTATCATCCCATGTATTCTCAAGAGTTTTATCCATTGTGAACACCTTTATGGATGTTCCTGTAGTTACAGTCAAAGCTTCATTGGCATAATTAATATTAAAAAACAATGCTCCTATATCCTCAGGGCTTAATGGAAGATTGTTCATCATAACAAGTCTTTCTATATTCTCGCGGTTAAACATAAGAATAATTTTAAAGCTTATAGGAAGTCTCTTGCCGCGTATTACGTCATACACCGAATGTCTGATTTCCTTCCATGTCACATATTCCTGCTCCTTTATGCCTTCAAGCTCATCAGTATCAAAAAATGACTTGTTTATCTTTCCACCTATATAATAATCAAGTGCTGTCTTAACTCTTGCCTCGTACAGATAAAAGCTGTCATATCTGTCCTTGACAAGCAAATCATTCATAAATTCTTTTACGTCTTCTATCTGATATTCCTTCATCATCAATCCCTCTGATTCAAATACAGGGTTATAAATCTGTAAGGTCCATACTCCTCGACATCCTTACTTCTCTGAAAATACATAAGTCCCTGTATATCCTGCATAAATTCATAGCTGTATTTGTCCTCACTGTAATCTGTAAGAACCACCTCTATAATAGCTGTTATATCCTTCTGTGCGGCAGATTTGACAACATCCTTAAATTCGTCATAGTCACATATAAGATTATTTAACTCAAAGTAGTTGTAATCCATACTGTCACATACCTCAAACTGCTCCTTATCCCAAGAGTGCGAATCATCCATTATATCATCTGTCACATTAAAATACATATGTCCCACAAATGAACCCCTGTCAGGTATCGGATCATCCCAGGTTGCATCAACCTGATACCATTTTCCATCAATAAGCACTCTGTTCCATGCATGTAAATCACCATCTGCATATCCGGTCATTATCCCATTTTCAACTCCGGCACAGCCAAGCAGCAACGCCATAGCCTCGGCATATCCGTTACAGACAGCCTTGTTCTGAACCAATGCACCGTATGCCCTGTACGCATATTCCTTAGAATAATCTGTATATCCGTAGACGCAATTTTTGACTATATAATCATGGATTGCAAGCTCCTTATCATAGTCACTCATATCATCCGTAATATACTCATCCATGATAGAACAAACCTTATCATAAAGCTTTATAGCCTGCGGTCTGTCTCCCGGTATTCCATTACCATTTACATATTTCTGGTACACATAATAGTTATCCGAGATTGTGTATACAAGCAGCACCTTTTTTCCATTTCTTCCACGCTCAAGTATTGAATACTTATCGACTGAACCATTTATGCTGCATACATTGTCATTTATATTCATAAGGTCATCTTCAGTAATATCCTCTCCCAGATAAAATATTCCACTGCTCTTACCGGCATCTATCTGCTCTCCGACCATTCCTGTAAGCTCAGCCATATCATATGCCGTATTTTCCTTATGAAGGCTCGCACCTATATTCCAGCCAAAGAAATAATATACTGCTATCAGGGCAACTACAACAACAGGAATCTGCCAATATATCTTGTTATATTTATTTTTCATACATTACTCCTCAGAATCATCGCCATCATCTTTACCTGATTTTTTACCTGTTATAATAAGAACAACCATTAATATAACCGATACAATAAGACATATGGCAACAAGTAAAGGTTTACTGTTATCTCCTGTCATGGCTGTAAGCAAAGCATTGCTAAGTATCATAATAGCACCCTCCAAATCAATAATTATACATATATATTATAATATAAGAATATGTCCATATTATCAACAGATTTGTTGAACTTGTTTTATATACTTTTTCCTTGAAACAAGGCTTTATATGATGTAAAATTATCATTTGAATAGCATTAAATGCACAGCTTTATATTATAAATGAATGTGAGGTACAGATATGGCACAATTATGGGGAGGTCGTTTCACAAAAGAAACAGACAAACTTGTATATAACTTTAACGCATCTATTTCCTTTGACCAGAAGTTCTATAAGCAGGACATTCGTGGCAGCATTGCTCATGTAACTATGCTTGCAGCAAGCAAGATTCTTACCGAGGCAGAGCGTGACCAGATTATAGACGGGCTTAACGGAATACTTAATGACGTTGAAAACGGCACTTTACTTATTACAGATGAATACGAGGATATTCACAGCTTTGTTGAGGCAAACTTAATAGATAGAATTGGTGATGTCGGCAAAAAGCTTCACACCGGACGTTCAAGAAATGACCAGGTTGCCTTAGATATGAGACTTTATGTAAGAGACGAAATAATCGAGGTCAAGAAGCTTCTTCTTTCACTCATAAAGGAGCTCCATAAACTCATGAAAGAAAATCTTGATACATATATGCCCGGCTTTACACACCTTCAGAAGGCACAGCCAGTCACCTTTGCACATCATATGGGTGCATATATGGAGATGTTTAAGAGAGATTATGACCGTATGAACGATATCTATGAGCGTATGAACTACTGCCCTCTCGGAGCAGGTGCACTCGCAGGAACAACCTATCCTCTTGACAGAGAGCTTACTGCCAGTCTGCTTGGTTTCTATGGTCCTACCTTAAACAGCATGGACTCCGTATCTGACAGAGATTACGTCATCGAAATGCTCTCCGCATTTTCAACTATAATGATGCATCTCTCAAGATTCTCAGAGGAGATAATTATATGGAACTCTAACGAGTACCAGTTTGTTGAACTAGATGATGCCTACAGCACAGGAAGTTCAATTATGCCTCAGAAGAAAAACCCTGATATTGCAGAGCTTGTACGAGGCAAAACAGGAAGAGTTTATGCAGCACTCACATCTATATTAACTACCATGAAGGGTATTCCTCTCGCATACAATAAGGATATGCAGGAGGACAAGGAGCTTACCTTCGATGCAATCGATACAGTCAAAGGCTGTCTCGCTCTGTTCACAGGTATGATATCTACCATGAAGCTCAATAAGCCAGTCATGAAAAAGAGTGCCATGAACGGATTTACAAATGCAACTGACGCTGCCGATTATCTTGTAAACCATGGTGTACCATTCAGAGATGCACATGGAATAGTTGGTCGTCTTGTTCTCTATTGTATTGATAAGAATATATCTCTTGAGGAAATGAGCTTAGATGAATATAAAGCCATAAGTCCTGTATTTGAGAATGATATATATGATGCTATAAGCTTAGAGACATGCGTAAGCAAACGTACAACAATAGGTGCTCCGGGAATGGATGCCATGAAGAAGGTTATAGAGTTAAATGAACAATATATCAATAAACTTAGCGGAGGCGATATAAATGAATAATACTACAAAGCAAAAATATGATGTTGCAACAAGAATGTTAAAGGGTAAAATTGATGTCGAGGAGGTAGCTCTTATGACCGGACTTCCTATAGACGAGTTAAATAAGCTCAAGGAAGAGGTTGTACCTAACAACACAGATGCAGAAATCCTTAAGAACCTCGATAATGTAGACCTTGATATCGGAGAGCTTCTCTATGATAATCTTCCAGCCGAGGACTTAGATGCTGAAGGCTTCCGTGAGGATGACGAAGATACAGTATAATATATAATGAAACAGGGAACGAATTCGTCCCCTGTTTTTCATATCCCTATTTCAAATAATTTCTCATTGTCTTTAACGCATTTTTCTCAAGCCTGCTCACCTGTGCCTGCGATATAGATATCTCATCTGCAACCTCTGTCTGTGTCTTTCCCTCAAAGAATCTAAGCTTTATGATGTTATACTCTCTGTCATCAAGTCTGTCCATGGCATCCCGAAGTGAAAGATTCTCCACCCAGTTATCCTCGCGGTTTTTCTTGTCACTCACCTGATCCATAAGGTAAAGCACATCCTGTCCCTCCTGATATACCGGCTCATACAAAGACATTGGCGTTGCGATTGCATCTAGTGCATTTACGATATCCTCCTTGGGAATATCAATCTCGTTAGAAATCTCCTCAATAGTAGGTTCACGGTCCATACGCTTGGTTAATATATCCTTTGCATAAATTGCCTTGTACGCTATGTCACGCAGTGAACGTGACACCCTTATTGCGTTGTTGTCCCTTAAGTATCTTCTGCACTCACCTATGATCATAGGCACAGCATAGGTACTGAATTTAACATCCAGCGACCTGTCAAAATTATCTATAGCCTTGATAAGTCCTATGCAGCCAACCTGAAATAAATCGTCTGCACTCTCCACGTTATTTCCCGAAAATCTCTGTATAACACTTAAAACAAGTCTTAAGTTTCCCTTGATAAATTTCTCTCTTGCATCCATATCGCCATCAGCAATACGCACAAACAAAGCTTCCTTTTCTTCATCAGTAAGTAAAGGAAGCTTTGATGTATTTACCCCACATATCATAACCTTATTAAGTGCCATGTTTTGTATTCCTCCTGAAGTAACTTAGTTACTTTAAAGGATTTACACATGAGGTATATTCTATTCAATTATAGACATGGCATTTTCTGCCACAGATAAAAATTACTGTTATCTAACCCAGTACTTAAACTCCTCATCGCCAAGCCTTATGTAGTCATCATTGCCTAGCATAACGTCAAATTCCGGCTGAATCAGCTTGCCATTGACATAAGTATGATTAGTTGAATTATTGTCTCTTATATAGCACTCACCATTGCTTATAATAAATGTACAATGCTTTCTGCTGACACGTTTATTATCAACCACCTGATAATCGCAGTCAGGTGACTTTCCAACTAAAAATTCGGTCTTTTCGATAGGAATTAACTCATTTGTCCTTACTCTCACAAGATAAGGAACAATATTGTTGTACTGCATCTGCTGTAGAACTGTTGTCTCTCCCTCTCCATTATCCTCAACATCCTTGTCAATTACAGCCTTCTCCATGGCTAGAATGAATTTATAGAAGTCCTTAAGTGAGAACATCATACGACTGTCAAGATAATGAAGTATCTCGTCAACACACGATACACACTGCATATCAGCGAATCTTACCTTTGCAATAAATTTCTGTATGAATTCACATATATTGCAATCAGCAAAATTCTTCTCAAGTGGCATATAGATTAGCTGTATATCAAGATTGGAGAGCTCAATATACATATACTTGGTATTAAGCAGAACCTTCTTAAGAGGCATATCATTCTCCTCAAAATAGATGAGCTGCTTAAGTATGTTGGATATTATAGATAAAAACTCAGCCTTATATAACTGCTTCTTAAGGAATTTACTAAGAGGCAGTGTCGCAGGTATCGTGTATGACAGGACATTTACATCATCAAGCACAGATACCATACAGGTAGTACGGTTTCCCACAAACTCATAGTTAAAGAGCTCATACTCATCCTGCTTAACCGCTATACCTTCATCTATACGAAAATTAAGGTTAAATTCGTCATATTCATCTTCTAATCTATCCATATATCCCCCTGCTCTATGATATAGGCTCACACGCATCCTTTATAGCATTCTCTATAGTCTTGTCACCCGCTGCCTTACCATGATTCTCGACATCCATTCGGCTCTTAGCCATATGTGTAAGACATCCGTTACCATTGACACATCCCCCCTGACATGCCATGCCTTCCACAAAATTGCCGCCTAACATATTTCTTCTAAGCTTAAGCAATGCAATCTTACACTGCTCTATTCCATCACATATCACAGGGGTAAGCTCAAAGTCCTCTACGCCCTGTTCCTTTATACCTTCCTTTACAGCCTCAGTAAGACCACCAGACCTTGCGAAAATACGTCCAAAATATGATGCATTTTCAAGTGGCATCTCCTCTAAGGTTGTTATATCTATCTCCTTGCTGTCAAACAACGCCTGAAGCTCCTCAAATGTTATGGCACTATCTATGTAAGGTGCAACAGTCTCTCTCTTTATCTCCATCTTCTTAGCTGTACATGGTCCGATAAATATAACCTTTGCATCAGGCTCAAGCTCCTTTATGTGCTTTCCTATCATTGCCATAGGAGAAAGTGTTGATGATACATACGGGAGCATATCTGGGAATTCCTTTGTAACATATGCCACAAATGCAGGACAGCATGAGCTTGTCATAACACCCTTTTCCTGAAGCTCCTTAGTCTCATGCCATGTAGTCATATCTGCGCCAAGTGCTACCTCTACTATCTCATCGAAGCCGAGCTCCTTTATGCCTGATAATACCTGTCCACTCTTAGCATAGTTAAACTGACCTGCTATCGCTGGTGCTACAGCGGCATAGACCTTGTGGCTGCCATTCTTCTTACTTTCTTTAATTATGTTAATTACATCAAGTATGTACGACTTTTCATTAATAGCGCCGAACGGACACTGGTATACACAAGCTCCGCATGAGATACATTTGCTGTTATCTATCATAGCAGCCTGATCCTCATTCATGGAAATTGCGCCAACCTTACACGCCTGCTGACACGGTCTCTTAAAGTCAGATATCGCACTGTATGGACAAACCTTTGCACAGGCACCACACTCACGACACTTGCTCTTATCAATATGTGCTTTCTGGTGTTCATCTATCGTTATGGCACCAAACTTACATGCATCTGCACATCTATGTGCAAGACATCCCATACAGTTGTGTCCAACCTCGTATCCACCGACAGGACACTCAGCACATGCTATCTCCATAACTTCTACAACATTATCAATATCCTTGTTTCCACCCATTGCAAGCTTGACACGCTCACCTATGATGGCTCTCTCCTTGTAGACACAGCATCTCATAGTAGGCTTAGGTCCGGGTATAATTGTCATAGGAATGTCCATTATCCCCTCAAGAAGCCTGTCCTCCCATGCAAGTCTGGCTGTCTCTCGCAATACCTTATATCTTAAATATTGTATTCTGGTATCAAATTTTCTCATATGATCCTCCTGATCGCCGATGATACGGAACTGTTATTATCTTATTCCCTACACTCAAATATGTCAATGAAACTTGCATTAATTACTTGTTTTAGTAAGCTTCAAGCATCTTTTCCTTAACACTGTATAGTTTTTGGGATAAATCTACATAGTGAATGTGAGGATTATCATATCTCTGTTCTTCTTCCCATACCTTACTTGTCAACTGCTCCTTTACATAAGCCCTTATATCATCAAGCTCCGGCTTATCATATACAAGCTTTCCATCCTTAAATATCTCCTTTTGCAAAGGTACGATGTCAACATTCTCAAACTTCATTTTCTTCCAAGGCTTTACAGGATCTACATAAGCAAATGGCTTATCAGGATCTATAGTCTCATCATATAGTGTAAGTAAATCAGCAAGTGCATATCCTGACTCTCTGCTGTACACCCTCCAAAGTCTCTTTCTTCCCGGATTAGTTATCTTCTCAACATTCTCCGATATCTTAATCTTAGGCACATATTCTCCATCATCGTTCATAACTGCCGCAAGCTTATACACACCGCCAAATACCGGATCAGACTTAGATGTAATCATACGCTCGCCAACGCCAAATGAATTAATTCTTGCTCCCTGCTTCTGTAATGAACGGATAAGATACTCATCAACGCTGTTAGAGACAACTATATTGCAGTCCTCCATTCCACATTCGTCGAACATCTTTCTAAGCTTCTTAGAAAAATATGCCAAATCTCCACTGTCTATTCTTACACCCTTAAGTCTCTTACCCATAGGCATAAGAACCTCCTTGGCAACCTTAATTGCATTAACTGCTCCACTCTTAAGTATATCATAGGTATCTATAAGAAGTACGCAGTTATCCGGATAAACCTCCGCATATGCCTTAAATGCCTCGTATTCACTATCAAAGAACTGAACCCAGCTATGTGCCATTGTACCTATAGCCGGCACTCCAAACTGCTCATCTGCCATAACTGTTGCTGTTGCACCTGCACCACCGATATATGCAGCTCTCGCTCCAAGCACCGCTGCATCAGAACCATGAGCACGCCTTGCACCAAATTCCATTACAATAGCACCCATGTCCCCTGCTGCCCTGCATATTCTCGATGCCTTAGTAGCAATAAGTGACTGAAAATTAATTGTAAGAAGAAGCATTGTCTCTATTAGCTGTGCCTCTATAACCGGTGCTATAACCGTAACAAGCGGAGTATTGGGATAACATATTGTTCCCTCAGGTATAGCCTCTATCGTACCTGTAAATCTAAAATTCCTGAGATATTCAAGGAATCCCTCTGAGAACTCTCCTTTACCTCTCAGATACTCGATGTCATCCTCGGTAAATCTCATATTCTCTATATATTCTATTAACTGCTCAAGTCCGGCAGACACAACAAAACCGCCATCCTCCGGATTTTTTCTGTAAAACATATCAAAAACTGCAATCTTGTCCTTCATACCCTTCTCAAAGTAACCGTTGGACATTGTAAGCTCATAATAATCCATAAGCATTGTAAGATTTCTCATTTAATGTTCCTCCTCATAACTAAATTCGGAATTATTCCCTAATATTATAAATTTGTGCTCATCCTTTGTCAACAACAGCAAAAGTTTAAAACGTGTAAATTATTGTAAAATAATAGAAAATATATTATACTGTTAATAATACTGTTTTTTGAGGTGAATTTATGGATACGCCAAACTCAATTTTAGTCGTTGATGATGATGCTACACAGTTAAAAATTCTCGAACGTATTTTACAGCGTGAAAACTATAACGTGACTCTCGTGGATTCCGGGATATCAGCCATAGATTTAATCAAATCCGGCTACCTGCCTGACTTAATGCTCTTAGATATTACGATGCCTGGCATGGATGGTTATCATACATATCAGGAGATAAGTAAGATATGCCATATTCCGACTATCTTCCTTACAGCAGTTGAGGATTCAGCCGCCGAGCTCACAGGACTTAAGCTCGGTGCTATAGACTACATAACTAAGCCTTTTGAATTTGAAATTCTTTTGGCAAGGCTTAAAAATCACCTTGACATAATTAATTCTTACAAGCACCCTGATGATAACCTTGCATTTCAGTACAACGAGAAAAAGCTTGCCAATATGGAAGAATTGCTTACAGAATCAGAATTTCGTGTTGCAAAGCTTATTGCCATAGGCTTAACCAATCAGGAGATTGCAGACAGATGCAGCTACTCTTACACTTACGTCAAAAAAATAGCTTACCGAATCTTCGATAAGCTACAGATTAATAAACGAAATGAAATCAGGTCCTATTTTTTCTAATAGGACCTGTTCTTTATATTATTATATTTTACTCTTCACCATTCCAGCAATATGTACAGAGCTTACATGGTTCAATTCCAACTGCCTCTAACATATCGTCAAGTCTGTGGAATCTTAGTGATGTGAATTTAAGCTTTTCACATATCTTATCAACCATCTTCTCGTATTTCTCAGAGTTATAATCAGCGTACTCCTTTAATACCTCGTCTGTTACATCTCCGCCCTCAAGCTCAGCAATCACATTACGTGTTATAAGCTCCATCTCAGAATTACTTCTTGAGAAATTCAGATACTTACATCCATATACCAAAGGTGGACAGGCAGGTCTTATATGAACCTCCTTAGCACCATTTTCAAACAGATACTCAGTTGTCTCTCTAAGCTGCGTTCCTCTTACTATGGAATCATCTATAATAAGCAGGCTCTTATCCTTGATAAGCTCATGTACAGGAATAAGCTTCATCTTAGCTATAAGATTACGCTTGCTCTGTATAGTTGGCATAAATGAACGAGGCCATGTAGGTGTATATTTGATAAATGGTCTTGAGAATGGTATGCCTGATTCATTCGCATATCCAATAGCGTGTGCAGTACCAGAGTCTGGAACTCCCGCAACTATATCAGGCTTAACATTATCTCTTCTTGCAAGGAGCTGTCCACACCTGTATCTCATCTCCTCTACACCAACTCCCTCATAAGAGGATGAAGGATATCCGTAGTAAATCCATAAGAAAGTACATATCTTCATATCCTTGCCCGGAAGCACAAGCGTCTTAACGCTGTCAGGCGTTATAACCGCTATCTCACCCGGTCCAAGCTCCCTCTCTGATGTATATCCAAGATTCAGATACGAAAAGCTCTCAAAAGCTGCACAATACGCGCCATCCTTCTTACCTATGGCTATAGGCGTTCTTCCGTATTTATCTCTCGCGCAGTAAACTCCCTTCGGTGTAAGGATAAGCATCGACATAGAGCCCTCGATGACCTCCTGTGCATACCTTATACCATCTATGAAATTATCCTTCTGGTCTATAATTGCTGCGACAAGCTCTGTTGCATTAATCTCACCATTACTCATCTCAAAGAAATGTGTTCTTCCCTTAAGTATATCCTTAATTATGTCATCTGCATTATTAATCTTACCTATAGTTGTGATGGCGAATGAACCATGGTGTGAACGAACAAGAATAGGCTGTGCCTCATAATCTGATATACATCCTATACCCATATAACCATGCATGCTGTTTGCTTCTTTTTCAAACTTGGTACGAAATGGTGCATTCTCAATCTTATGAATTGATTTCTCAAAACCATCATCTCCGTACACTGCCATTCCCGCACGCCTTGTACCTAAATGTGAATGATAGTCTGTTCCAAAAAATAAATCAAATACACAATCTTCCTTTGATGCAACTCCAAAAAAACCGCCCATAATTCCCTCCGAATTTAACTTTCGTATTTTCGTGATTAATTATATCAAGTTTTTTTGTAAAATGGAATAACTATTTTATATTGGGGAAAGCTAAAAGAAGTACCATAAGGTTACTTTATAAAATCGGAGGTTTTAAATATGAAATTTTTGAATTGCTTTTGTCTTACAATAACTATCATCGGTGCAATAAACTGGGGACTTATAGGTTTCTTTAACTTCAATCTTGTTGCAGCCATCTTCGGTGATGGAAGTGCTTTCTCCCGTGTAATTTATGCACTGGTAGGTTTGTGTGGCTTATACCTTATCAGCTTTTACGGATTACTCTGCAAGGATGACGTCTAAAGCACAATGCCTAAAACAAAATTTACTTCGGGACACAGACCATACAAGATCCATGCCCCGAAGTAAGTTATAGGAGATGTATAATTTACTAAATCTGATTACTGAATTGCCTTAAATGCCTCGTCAAGATCCTCAATAATATCATCTATATTCTCTGTACCGATTGATAATCTTATTGTGTTTGGCTTGATTCCCTGATCTAAAAGCTCTTCCTCATTCAACTGAGAATGTGTTGTTGATGCAGGGTGAATAACCAAAGACTTAACATCTGCAACATTTGCAAGTAATGAGAACAGCTCAAGATTATCGATGAAATCTCTTGCCTTCTTAGCATCACCCTTTATCTCAAATGTGAAGATTGAACCACCACCATTAGGGAAATACTTAGCATAGAGCTCCTTCTGCTCAGGATCATCTGATACTGATGGATGATGTACCTTCTCTACAAGTGGATGATTGTTAAGATACTCAACTACCTTAAGTGCATTTTCTACATGACGCTCTACTCTGAGTGAAAGTGTCTCAAGTCCCTGAAGGAAGATAAATGCATGGAATGGTGACAATGTAGCACCTGTATCTCTAAGCAATATAGCACGAATCTTTGTAACAAATGCTGCTGGTCCCACAGCCTTTGTGAAGCTGATTCCATGGTAGCTTGGGTTTGGCTCTGTGAGTGATGCAAACTTTCCGCTTGCCTCCCAGTCAAACTTTCCGCTGTCAACGATAACACCACCTATAGTTGTTCCATGTCCACCGATGAACTTAGTAGCTGAATGAACAACGATATCTGCACCGTACTCAATAGGTCTTACAAGGTAAGGAGTTGCGAATGTGTTATCTATTACAAGTGGAATCTTGTGTGCATGTGCAATGTTTGCTATCTTCTCAATATCTACAACATCTGAGTTAGGATTACCAAGTGTCTCAATAAATACTGCCTTTGTGTTAACCTGTATAGCATTTTCGATTTCGTCATAATTAAATGGATCTACGAATGTTGTCTTAATTCCATATGCTGGAAGTGTATGCTCTAAGAGATTATATGTACCACCATAAATGTTCTTAGCTGCAACAATGTGGTCACCATTCTGTGCAAGATTCTGTATTGTGTAAGAGATTGCTGCTGCACCTGATGCAACTGCAAGTGCTGCTACACCACCCTCAAGAGCTGCTATTCTCTGCTCAAATACGTCCTCTGTAGGATTTGTAAGTCTACCATAGATGTTACCTGCATCTGCAAGACCAAATCTTGCCTCTGCATGGTCGCAATTTCTAAATACATATGATGATGTCTGGTAGATAGGTACTGCTCTTGCATCTGTAACTGGATCTGGCTGCTCCTGACCTACATGTAACTGTAATGTTTCAAACTTTAAATTTCTCTCTGAATATGCTTTCTTACTCATAATGCACCTCTTTCTGTGACCTGTGTCACTATTAATATATTTTTTATATTGGAATTCCTATCTGATTACAAGGATATAATAGCACACGTTTTTTACTCTGTCTATTACTCAAAATTTTTAGCTGGTTATAGGCAATTCCTATATCCAGCTAAGTTATTGTCATTATAATAGGCTTTTCCTATATCAATTAAATTATATACTGGTCTACCAATTCACTCTGCCACTCCACAAGGTCTGCCAATGTAATATTATCTACAACCCCATTTATAGCATCATATAATCTCTGCCATATTCTGACTGTAACACAGCTCTCCATACGATCACACGCCACAGCATCTCTTCCTACACAATTAACCGGAGCAAGCTCCCCCTCAGTGAGTCTCAAAATCATACCAACAGTATAATCCTTGATATCTCTTGTAAGCACATATCCGCCCTGAGCACCTCTTATACTCCTGACAAAGCCTGCCTTATTTAAAATGGAGATAATCTGCTCAAGATATTTTTCAGATATATCCTGTCGTCTGGCAATATCCTTTAAGGCTATAGGCTCGCCTGTATTATAGGTTGCTAAATCCAGCATAAGCCTGAGAGCATATCTTCCCTTTGTTGAAATTTTCATATATAACCTCCTGCTTCTATTATCATAAAAAGTCCCAAACTATACAATTCCGAAAAATCCGACTTGATTTGTATGAATTATATGGTTTGGGATTTAAAAAGTCAAGTTTATTTGATTATCTGCTGAACAATGGTGTAGATAAATATCTGTCACCTGAGTCAGGTAATAAAACAACTATATTCTTACCCTTGTTCTCAGGTCTTGAAGCAAGGATTGTTGCTGCCTTCAATGCTGCACCTGAGGAAATTCCAACAAGGATACCCTCGCTAAGTGCAAATGCACGTCCCTCATCAAACGCATCATCATTCTCTATAGCTATAACCTCATCATATACCTTAGTATTAAGAACATCTGGTACAAATCCTGCACCGATTCCCTGTATCTTATGTGTTCCCGGTGTTCCCTTTGATAATACAGGGCTTGTTGCTGGCTCTACTGCAACAACCTTGACATCAGGATTCTGTGACTTAAGATACTCACCAACACCTGTTACAGTACCACCTGTACCAACACCGGCTACAAATATATCAACCTTACCATCTGTCTGCTCCCATATCTCAGGACCGGTTGTTGCCTTATGAATTGCTGGGTTTGCAGGATTAACAAACTGTCCTAAAATTACTGAACCAGGTATGCTCTCCTTTAACTCTTCTGCCTTGGCAATAGCGCCCTTCATACCCTTGGCACCCTCTGTCAAAACAAGCTCAGCACCATATGCCTGTAAGAGATTTCTTCTCTCAACGCTCATTGTGTCAGGAAGTGTAAGTATTGCCTTATATCCCTTTGCAGTAGCTACTGCTGCAAGACCAATTCCTGTATTACCTGATGTAGGCTCGATAATTGTTGCACCCGGCTTAAGAGTACCCTTCTTCTCAGCATCCTCTATCATTGCAAGTGCTATACGGTCCTTAACTGAACCTGCCGGATTTAAATATTCAAGCTTTGTCAAAATCTTTGCATCCTTAACGCCTGCATTAGCTGCATAACGGCTGGCATTAAGAAGTGGTGTATTTCCTATTAACTCAAGTGAACTTTCGATTATTTTACTCATATTTGTGTTCCTCCTTATTTCATTTCCTATTATTCTTCTAGGTTTTCTATGTTTTGCATTATATATCCTATATAACGATTTGTCAACAGTTATTTTTATGTTTTATTATTGCTTATTTTTATACAATTTATAATCACAAAAAGAAGGATAACCTCTCACATGAATTCACATGCAAAAGGCTATCCTTCTGTACTTCTAATTTATATTCTTATATCTGATATATCATCTATACCTGCTCGTACAATCTCTGATATATCTCAGCCGAATTAGTCCAGCTATAATTCTGCTGCATTGCTCTCTCCTGCATATTCTGCCAAGCATCCTTATAATCGAAGAATATGCGCTTAGAGTAGTTAATTGTGTTGAGCAATTCAAATGCATTGTAGTTTGCAAATGAGAAGCCGGTTCCCTGTCCCTCAAACTCATTATAAGGCTGAACTGTGTCTTTAAGTCCACCTGTCTCTCTTACTATAGGAAGAGTTCCATATCTTAATGCCATGAGCTGTGTAAGACCACAAGGCTCAAATCTTGAAGGAACAAGCATTGCATCACAGGCAGCATACATCTCATGTGAAAGGTCACCTGAGAAATATATATTAGCAGATACCTTAGCAGGATGTATACCCTGATAGTACTTAAACATCTCCTCGTACCTTCTGTCACCTGTACCAAGGACAACAAACTGTGTTCCGTCTGTACAGATATCATTCATTACACGGTCAACCAAATCCAATCCCTTCTGGTCAGTAAGACGTGAAATAATACCTATCATATAAGCGTCAGGATCCTCCGGCAAGCCAAGCTTCTTCTGAAGCTGAATCTTATTCTGAACCTTGTTCTTACGGAAGTTCTTGATTGTGTAATTCTTATATATCTTCTTATCTGTTGCGGGATTGTACTCATTGTAATCTATACCGTTGACAATACCCCACAAGGACTGGTTTCTAGCGCTCAAAAGTCCCTCTAAGCCCTCACCATACTGAGGTGTCTGTATCTCCTGTGCATATGTATTTGACACAGTTGTAATCTTATCAGCATATACAAGACCGCCCTTTAACATGCTTGCATCCTTGTGCATCTCAAGCTTGTCAGGTGTGAACAGATAATCAGGCAAGCCTGAATACTCCTGAATTGTCTTGATATCCCATCTTCCCTGGAACTGTAAATTATGAATTGTCATAATTGATTTCATGCCACTGTAAAATGGATTATTCGCAAACATTGTCTTAAGGTAAACAGGTACTAAGCCTGCCTGCCAGTCATGGCAATGGAGGATATCAGGCTGAAAGCCTACACTAGGTAAGATAGATAATGCAGCTTTACAGAAATAGCAAAACTTCTCTATATCCCATTTAACATCACCATATATATTAAATCCATTAAAATAATACTCGTTATCTATAAAATATACAGGTACTCCATCGTACTCCAAATACATTACACCAACGTACTGCTGCTTCCAGCCTATGTCCATATGAAAATGTGTAAGATAACGCATCTTCTCTTTGTATTTTGCCGGAAGGCACATATAATTAGGAATAATAACCCTCACATCATATTCCTTTTTGTCAAAAATCTTTGGCAAAGTCCCCACTACATCCGCAAGTCCACCTGTTTTTATAAATGGAACACACTCAGATGCTATATAAGCTATCTTCTTCATAACAATTATCCTCCTGGTAGCATAAAAACTATAAATATTTTACCACATAGCTTTAAAATATTCAATCTGCATTATCTCGTGATATCGTGCATTTTTTTAAGTGTTTTTCGGTCTGCCTCCATGCCTCCATACCTCACCTTACTGTAAAGCTCTGAAATCTCATGTGCAGCCTCTATATCAAGCTTCTCCATTTCCTGCTCTATCTCTCTGCAGGTAGTTGATTTATCAAGTGACAGATTATATTTATGTCTCTCCACATAGCTCTTATACATTCTCCTGAACCTCTGTGTGACATCTAACCTTTCAACCTTTCTCTTAGGGAGCTTCTCCTTTACAATATGTTTTTTTACAGGTGAAGAAACATTTTCCACCTTTCCATCCTCATGTCTGTATCTCACAAATATTATGCTAAGTATATACTTTCCAAGTCTGTACAAAACATAAACAAGCAATGCTATAAGGGCAAGCTTCATTATCCCTTCCATAAGCTCTGCCAAATGCCCTGCCTCAGCACCTATTTTTTCACCATAATCACTGCTGTTTGCTGCGAGATTGCTCCTGCCCGTTGTAATCATGCTTCCTATTATTGCGCCAATAAATGATATAACTGCCCATATAACCTTAAGTATGGCTGCAAATCCAAGCACAAGCTTAGATGTAAGCCCTGTAAGATCAAGCCTTCCGGATATTATAATAAGGCAAAGAAGAATAAATGATACAAAGCCTACTATGCTGGTATTGGTAATAATTATGCTTCTTATTGGAAGTCCGGATATATCACTTGTAGATATGACATACTTCTTAAGTCCATCCGCGTATATGCTGAATAGATATATAAATATTAAAATTGCCGGTATGCCATAGATTCCCTTTATCATATCAAGGCTTTTCGTGAAATATCCATATATGTATATAAC
Source organism: bacterium (assembly GCA_963616385.1). GTDB lineage: Bacteria > Bacillota > Clostridia > Lachnospirales > Lachnospiraceae > Coprococcus_C. The sequence goes on from CAVELH010000008.1 coordinate 17,855, forward strand.
CAGACACATAAGAAATGTCACCCACGGGAAATCCGTCATGGGAAGAAGAACCATTCCCTTTCTTATGTACATATAAGATGCATCTGCCAAAAATATCATAAACAGAGAATAAAGGACTATATATTTAACCTCTATATCCATAAAACAAAGAACAACAATCGGTGCAATATGAATGACAAGCATTATAAAAATATTACTGCTCTTCTCTCTCGCCACATAGGACAGCACATAAAAGGCGACAATTACAGCTATATTTTTATATGATACACTATCCTTATAAAATATCACTATCGCAAATTCAAGCACGAGAATGGCAAACAACAGCTCATAGAAAAATCTGAGCAGCCTTCGTATGATTTCTATGTTATGCCTCATCGTAAGCCACCTCCCATCCATAGATGTAGCTGCGATTAAACTTCTCGTCCTGTATATCATAATACGGAACAATCAGCTTAAAAGGGATATGTCTGGCATTAAGATAATCCAGCTTAAGAAGCAAATCCTCCTTGCAGTACGATGAAATAATCACATAGCTTATATTGTCATCCCTACCAGAAATCTCACTGTCAATAAGCTTCATAAAGCCATCAAGCCCCGAATCTCCCTTTATTCTCGAAAGGCATTTATCTATGGCTATCATATGCTCCTTTGAAGCTCCGACATCCACGCGTCCCTCCACATCAGTTTCCTCATCTATACCATTTGTGACAAAGGCTGTCGGAACATTATTGCTTATAAGCTTTTCCGCTACAGTACTTGCAAGCTTTATACATATCTCCTGCATTGTCTCTATCTTAAGCATTGCGTTAGGCTCTAAATCAAGCATAAGCTTCACCTTCTGCTCATAGCTGTGGTCATAGACATTAACCTTCATACTGCCTGTCTTAGCACTGGCTTTCCAGTTAATTCTGTTCATGGTAAATGAAGCATCATAATCTCTTATTCCTCTAAATGTATAGGGATCCTCCACTAAAGACCGATTTGATGTAAGCTCTCCTATCAATGTACGGCAAAGCATGCCAATCTCTACATTATCATACTTCTCAGGGAACACATAAAGTCCTGCTGTATTCTTAATCTGCTTTGCAAAGCTCCTTGTCATAAAGAAATCCTTAGCAACAAGCTCTATTGCAGATATCTTATATAATCCACGCTTAGCTGCCGTAAACTCAAGTCTCCTAGTTATACGCTCATTACCCATTATTGAAAAAACATCATTTCTGTGATAAGAGTCTGTTACAGAAGCATTTTCATTGTCCACAAATGTAAAGCTCCTGTCCGTTGCAAACTTTACATGTATTACCGGAAGTGGAAGATATTTACTGTTTGTCACACTCTCAGACAAAAATGTTGTTGAGCCATTTTCTATGTATTCCTCATCAAAGGTAATACTCACGGAGAGCCCGTTATCCCACAACCGTCTGTATATTCTCTGTTGAATTGTATATATCAATACTGCTATTACTATAACTATAACAATTCGCATTTATAACTCCCATTTTTCTATAGGTACTGTTACCTCTGACACAAGATTCCTTATTATCTCAAGCCCTCTTTTGTATGATATTCCGTAACCGGAAGCACAGACTCTGTGGCTTAAAACATATGGTGCTACATATATTACATCATCAGGTTCAACATAGCTTCTTCCATTAATTGCCGCATATGCCTGACTGGCAGTTGTGAGTGCAAGTGTACCTCTTGAGCTTACCCCTGAGACAAAGCTTTTGCTTTTTCTTGTTTCCATAATTATGTCAACTATATATTCTCTCACACACTGATGTACATACACACCTGATACAGCCTTCTGCGCCTCTATTATCTCCTCTATATCACACACAGGTTTAATATCATTAAGCGGCATACTATTTATATATCTGTCTATAATAGAAAGCTCATCCTGTTTTTCATTTTCTCCCATATCAAGCTTCATAAAAAATCTGTCAAGCTGTGCCTCAGGAAGCGGATATGTTCCTGTAGTCTCAATCGGGTTTTCTGTTGCCAGAACCATAAATGGTTCTCTAAGCTTCAATGTCTCACCATCTATAGTTACCTGCTTTTCCTCCATAGCCTCAAGCAGACTTGACTGCGTTCTTGGAGTTGCCCTGTTTATCTCATCTGCAAGAAGAATATTGGTAAACACAGGACCTCTCATAAGCTTAAACTCTGCTTCCTTCTGGTTATATATATTAATTCCCGTCACGTCTGATGGCATAAGGTCAGGTGTAAACTGTATACGCTTAAATTCTCCACTCATGCTTAATGCTACCGCCTTTGCAAGCATAGTCTTACCTGTTCCCGGTCTGTCCTCTATAAGCACATGTCCCTTAGATAAAAGTGCAACAATTATAAGCTCTATAGTTTTCTCCTTGCCAACTATCACGCTTGATATATTTCTGTATAAACGTTCTCTTAAATCCTTAATATTCTGTATATCCATGTATTATCTCCTCACCCATTAAAGCTTTCTTTTATAATAACATATTTTTACAAATTCAAGTATGAAATTAAGCATTTATATGTTAAAATTATGACATCAGTTATATAAAATAGGAGGGAGAAATTATGTATTGTAAGAACTGTGGTCATCCTCTAAATGAGTATGGTATCTGCCCGGTCTGCAACCAGACCTACAATACTTATCAGGGAAACCAATACCAGAACAATAATCAGTATCAGGCTAGCCAATACTCAAATAGCAATCAGTATCAGGCTAACCAATACCAAAATAACAATCAGTATCAGGCTAACCAATACCAAAATAACAATCAGTATCAGGCTAACCAATACCAAAATAACAATCAGTATCAGGCTAACCAATACCAAAATAACAATCAGTATCAGGCTAACCAATACCAAAATAACAATCAGTATCAGGCTAACCAATACCAGAATAACAGCCAGTATCAGGGCAGCCAATACCAGAGCAGCAGCCAGCAGGCTAACCAATACCAGAGCAATAATCAGTATCAGGCTAATCAATATCAGAATAATAGTCCATATAAAAACGCTGTTTCTGCTCCAAGCAGGCCTGCTTCAAAACAAAAAAAGAAATGGCCTTTAATAACAGGTATCTCATGTGGTGTGGCAGTCATAATTGCAATCATCGTTATTATCATTGTTAAAAACAATGACGTTAAGGATTACACTACAGACGACACAACTGAGATGGCATCTGATACAACAACTGAGACATCAACCACAGAAACTCCGGTGGTAAGTAGCGGTGGTAAGAAAACTATAATGATGTATATAGTTGGCTCAAATCTTGAAAGCGAGTATGGTGCTGCAACAGATGATATTAACGAAATTCTTAATGCAGATCTTGACGATGAGACAAACTATCTTATATACACAGGCGGAAGCAACGGATGGTACGACTCAGATATACCTGATGACGCCAATGCGACCTTCCTTGTACAGGATGGTGAATTAGTAGAGGTGGCAAGCGAGGATGCAAGAAATATGGGGGAGCCCGCTACACTATCCGACTTTTTGACATACTCATATGAGAATTATCCCGCTGATGAATACGGTCTTATACTCTGGAATCACGGCGGCGGTGCATTTTCGGGTTACGGATATGATGAGCTTACCGATGATTACCTTACTCTTGAGGAGTTATCTGAGGCATTTGACACAAGTCCATTTAATGAGAATAACAAGCTTGAATGGGTTGGCTTTGATGCATGCCTTATGGCTAACATAGAGACTGCACATATGTTAAGTCCTTATTCCAATTACCTTATCGCCTCACAAGAAGCTGAACCATCATGGGGCTGGGACTACAGCTTCTTAAGTGATATAAGCGATATGTCAGACGGTTCAGAGATTGGTACAGAAATTGCTGACCACTACATATCTGAAACAGAGAATAATTTTGCATCAACACCATTCTCATACTGCGATATAACAATGTCAGTATTAGACTTAACCAAGATATCAGATGTTGAGAATGCACTTAATGCTTTATTCCTAAAGGCTAACACATCTCTTAACAACGAAACATATGTAAAGTATTCAAGAATACGTTCAACCACCAAAGAGCTCGCCTCAGAATATACCAGCGAATACTCATATGATACAGTTGATTTGTTAGACCTTAGCCAGAACATGAAAACAGAGTTTTTAACAGAAGCAACAGCACTTGAGGAGGCTGTATCAAGCTTTATAGTATATAACAGCACTAATGAGGATAATGCAAATGGAGTTTCAATATACTATCCTTACAACGCTAAGCAGAGCTCAAGCTCCTACATTCCTATGTACTATGACTTCAACTTTGCTACAGACTATGCAGATTATATCTCTAACTTTGCTACACTTCTATGTGGCGAGACAACACTTACAGCAGAATGGGATCCTAACACACTTATTCCTACTGCAAACGGAGATATGACCTTCAGCTTACAGCTCACAGATGAGCAGGCTGCAAGCTGTCAAAATGCATATTATGTAATATCAAGAGCTGACACAGACCAGCTAGGCAACTTCATATTTGTTGCTATGAGTAATGAAACTACTCTCTCAGGTAATACACTTACTGCTAATTTTAACGGAAATATCATATATATAAAAGATGATACAACACTAGATACCTACGAGCTTATGTATACAGAGCAGGAGGCAACTGACACATACACCAGATATCTTCTCTCAAGTATCTTATACAATGATGATATTGAGGGAGATGACGCCGAATATGTATACTTTGTAATGGAAACCTCAGCAGAACATCCTCAGGGACAAATCCTTGGTGCATATCCTATTGAGAACTACATCACAAGTAACGGTAACGAAATATTCCCTGACAGATACGAGGTTGATATATCACAGTACCAGAACGTTGCATTTGGAAGCGCCTCTCATCAGTTTACATCAGAGGAGGACTTAACTAACTTCAACGAGGCAGATTGGAGTGATGTATCTATATGGTACAATGATTTTCCTATAAGCGATGGCTTCTCAACAGTTATAGGAGACATGATTCCTGGTATTCCTTATTATGGTATGTTTATAATAGAGGATGCACAGGGAAATCGTCACTGTTCAAATCTTGTTCAGTTACAGTAAATTCATACACTACATATTTTATATAATCAATATTGGGTTTACTTAATAAAAAGAGTTGCCACACCAAGAACAAACTTAGTGTGACAACTCTTTTTTACTTCTATATTTTCAATTAAATTATGTCTATGTATTACATCAATATACATATTTAGATAGTGGTACGCTGCCTGTTATCCGCCGCACCCGCCTCATCATATTTTCTCTGCAATACATCTATCTCAGATTCATGTTTAATCGCCCCATGATGTGGCAAATCATACTTTCTTCCGTTAGCCTCCAAAAATCTGTAGGCCATCATAAATATACTC